>NZ_KB895837.1:0-138665 GCF_000374985.1 Micromonospora sp. CNB394
CCACACCCGACACCAACACCACCGCACCTACTGGACCCACCACCTCGCCAACACCCCCACCCTCGACCTCCCCACCGACCACCCCCACCACCCCAACGGGGAACGGCCCGGGGCCCGTCGGTCGCTCCGGCTCGGGGCCGACACCGTCCGCGCGCTGACCGCCCTCGCCGAGGCACGGTCCACGACGCTGTACACGGTGCTGCTGAGCGGCTTCGCGGCGCTGCTGTCCCGGTACACCGGGCAGGAGGACATCGCCGTCGCGACCCCGGTCGCCAACCGGCCGGTGGCCGCGTTCGAGCGCATCGTCGGGTTGTTCGCCAACACCGTGGTGCTCCGCGGGGAGCTGCGCGGTGACCCGACCTTCGGCGAGCTGGTGGACCGGATGCGGGCCGTCTGCCACGAGGCGTTCGACCGGCAGGAGGTGCCCTTCGAGCAGATCGTCGAGGATCTGGCGCCGGACCGGAACCTGAGCCGGGACCCGGTGGCGCAGGTGATGTTCGTGTTGCAGAACGCCCCGGCCGCGGAGTCCGTGGTGGAAGACGTACGCCTTCGGCTGACGCCGGTCGATCCCGGACGGGCAAAGTTCGAGCTGTCGCTGGTCCTCGCCGAGGACGGCGACGGTCTCGCCGGCTATCTGGAGTACCGCACCGACCTGTTCGCGCCGGCCACCGCAGCCCGGATCGCCGCCGCCCTCGTACGGCTGCTCGACGAGACCGCCCGGCAGCCACAGCAGCGGTTGTCGGCGCTGCCGGCCACCGGACCGGGGGACCTCCGGCAGTTGGCGGCGTGGAACGACACCACCCGGCCCTACGACCCCGCCGGAGTCGTCACGCTGGTGGCCCGGCAGGCGTCCCGCACCCCGGGCCTGATCGCGGTCAGCGACGAGGACGGCGAGCGGTGCTACAGCTATGCGGCGCTGGTGGAAGAGGCCGACCGGCTGGCGGCGGCGCTGCGGCGGCGCGGGGTGGGCCGGCAGCAGGTCGTCGGGATCTGCCTGACCCGGGGGCCGATCCTCGTCGTGGCCGCCCTCGCCGTGCTGCGGATCGGCGCGGTCTACCTGCCGCTGGACCCGGAGCACCCGATCGACCGGCTGCACGATGCGCTGGACCGGGCACGAGCCGTGACGGTGGTGACCGACCTCGGCACCGAGGAGCAGATGGGGGCTCGGTGGCCGACGGTGCCGGTCGACGGGCCGCCGGAAGGAGCAGCCATCCGGCCGGTGGCGACCGAGCCCGACGAACTGGCGTACGCCCTGTTCACCTCCGGTTCGACTGGCCGGCCCAAAGCGGTCGCGGTGACCGTCGGGGGGATGTCGCACCTGGTGCAGTTCATGGCCGACCGGATGGATCTGGGGCCGGGGGACCGGATGCTCGCCTCGACCACGGTCACCTTCGACGTCGCGGTGACCGAGATGTTCGCCCCGCTCGTGCGGGGAGCCCAGGTCGTCATGGTCGGCCCCGACCGCCATCGCGATCCCGTCGAGGTGGCCCGGTTGTTCGCCGCGCCGACCACCACGGCGGTCCAGGCGACACCGTCGATGTGGGAGGCGCTGGTGCGCTCCGGGCTGGGACCGGGGACCGCGTTCGCGATCAGCATGGGGGAACCCCTCGGCGCCACCCTGGCCGGCCGGCTGCGTGACCTGGGCTACCGGCTGCACAACATGTACGGCCCCACCGAAACCACGGTGTACTCCACCGGCGAGGAGGTCGGCACCGGCACCCCGACCATCGGGGTTCCGGTGTGGAACACGGTGGTTCATGTGTTGGATCGGTTTCTGCGGCCGGTGCCGATCGGTGTGGTGGGGGAGTTGTACGTCGGTGGTGTCGGGGTGGGGCGGGGTTATCTGCATCAGGCGGATCTGACGGCGGAGCGGTTCGTGCCGGATCCGTTCGGTCGGCCGGGTGGTCGGTTGTATCGCACGGGTGATCGGGGTCGGTGGTTGCCTGACGGCAGGTTGGAGTATCGGGGTCGTACCGATCATCAGGTCAAGATTCGTGGTCACCGGATCGAGTTGGCGGAGGTGCAGACGGCGATTTGCGGGCATGCGCGGGTGACGGGTGCGGCGGTGGTGACTCGGGTGCATGCCACGGGTGTGCAGATCATCGGGTATTACGTCTCGGACGAGGCGGGGGTGGTGGATCCGGAGGTGTTGCGCCGGTATCTGGTCGGTCGTCTGCCGGAGCCGATGCGTCCGGCGCATCTGGTTGCGGTGGAGCGGTTGCCGGTCACGGCGAACGGCAAGCTCGATCATCGGGCTCTGCCGGCGCCGCCGGAGCGGGTCGCTGCGGGTCGGTCGGCGGGTACGGCCACGGAGCGTCTCGTCGCTGCCGCTTATCAGGATGTGCTGGGCAGGGCGGACGTTCCTGGTGCCGAGGACGACTTCTTCCTGCTCGGTGGGCACAGCATCCTGGCGATGCAGTTGTCGACGCGGTTGCGTGACCGGTTGGCGCGGGACCTGCCGGTGCGGTGGGTGTTCGAGCATCCCACGGTGGCCGCGCTCGCCGCCCACCTCGACACCACCACCGGGCAACCCGCCCATCTCGACGCCGGTCCCCGCGCGGGGACGGCCCGAGCCCCGTACCGACCGTCGTTCGCGCAGCGCCGACTCTGGCTGGCCCAGCAACTCGCCCCCTCGCGTACCGACTACCACGTGCCGTTGCTCGCCCGCCTGCACGGACCGCTCGACGCCGCCGCCCTGCGCGGTGCCCTCACCGCCCTGGTCGCCCGGCACGACGTGTTGCGCACCCGCTTCACGCTGACCGGCGACGGGTTGTCGCAGGTCGTCGACCAGCCCGCTCCGCTCGCCGTGAGCGAGGACGCGATGCCGGACCACGGGGCCGAGTCCGACCTGCCGGCCCGGCTCGGCCGACCGTTCGACCTGGGCGACGAGTGGCCGATCCGGGCTCACCTGCGCCGCGAGGGGCCGGATCGACACCGGTTGCTGCTTCTGCTGCACCACGTCGCCTCGGACGGCTGGTCGGGCGGGGTGCTGCTGCGTGACCTGGCCGAGCTGTACCGCGCCGCCCGCGACGGCACACCAGCGACGTTGCCGCAGGTACCGCTCCGCTTCGTCGACTACGCCGCGTGGGAGACCGACCCGGAGCGGATGGCCGGCTGGGAGGGGCAGCTCGGACACTGGCGGGACCACTTCACCGACATCCCGACCGTGGGGCTGACCCGGCCGCCGGCGGTTCCGCCGCCGGCGGACCGGCCCGGGTCGAGTGTGCCGATCCCGATCGACGACCGGCTCCGCGCCAGCATCGCCGATCTGGCCAGCCAGGCGTCGGTGACCGTGTTCAGCGTGCTGCACGCGGCGCTCGCCGTCATGATCGCCCGTGAATCGGGCACGGCCCAGGTCCGGGTCGGCACCGACGTGGCACGCCGGGACCGCCCGGAACTGCTCGACCTGGTGGGACCCCTGGTCAACCAGGCTGTCCTGGCCACCGACCTCCGGCCGGGGACAACCCCCCGCGCCGCCGTACGGGCCGCCGCCGACGCCCGCTCGATCGCGCTGGCGCATGCCGAGGTGCCGTACGAGCAGGTGGCGCGCAGCGCCGGCCGGCAGGGTGAACCACTGTTCACCACCAAGATCGTGTACGAGGACTCGATCCTGCCCCGCCAACTCGGCGATCTGACAGTCGAGTTCGTCACGGTGCCCCAGCAGCGGGCGAAGTTCGACACCACGCTCTTTTTCTGGGCCGACGACGACACCCTCACCGGCGTGCTCCAGTTCGCCCACGACGTGCTCGACGAGGCCGGCGCGGTACGCATCCGGGATGCCTACCTGGAGACCCTTCGCCGGTTCGTGACCTCACCGGACGGCTCGATCGACGGTTGGGAAGGAAACGACACACCCATGCAGCAGCCCTCGCCACAGCCCACCGGACCGGTCGGCCTGCGCGCCGTACGTCCCCGCCCGGTCGCCCTCACCGACGCCACCCCGCCGCCGGAAACTGAACCGCCGGTCCCGGTGACGGCGGACGGCGTGCTGCCCCGACTGGTGACCGCCCCGCCGGACCGGCCCGGCCTGGCCGCCTTCGCCGCGCGGCACCGCGGCCGGATCGACGAGTGGCTGCCGGTCGCTGGTGCGGTGCTGTTCCGCGGCTTCGCCGTCGACTCGGCCGAGACCTTCGAGGCCGCCGCCGCGCAACTCTGCACGGACCTGTTCACCGAGAACGGCGAGCACGTTCCGGTGCTCGACTCCGGCCACGTGCAGACCCCGGTCTTCTTCCCGCCCGAGCGCAAACTGCTCTGGCACAACGAGAACTCCTTCAACGAGCGGTGGCCGCACCGGCTGGTCTTCTGCTGCCTGCGGCCGGCGGACTCCGGCGGTGCGACGCCCCTGGTCGACGGCCGCAAGCTGTACGCACGCCTCGACCCCGCGCTGCGCCGGCGGTTCAGCGAACGGCAGGTCCGCTACGAGCGCTGCTACCAGCGGGGCGTCGGACTTACGTGGCAGCAGGTCTTCGGCACCGACGACCGGGCCGAGGTGGAGCGGGTCTGCGCCGCGCAGGACATGCGGTACGAGTGGCTTCCGGGTGACCGGCTGCGCACCACCTGCGTCCGCCCTGCCGTGGTGGCTCACCCGGTCACCGGTGAGCCCTGCTGGTTCACCCAGGCCCAGCACTGGCACCCGTACTGTCTCGACGAGGCCACCCGGGCCGGGCTGCGGGCCATGTACGGCGACAACGCACTGCCCCGGGACTGCCGGTACGGCGACGGGTCGCCGATTCCCGACGAGGACATGGCCGAGGTGCTGGCCGCGTACGCCGACCTGGAGGTCACCTTCGCGTGGCAACCCGGCGACGTGCTGCTTGTCGACAACGTCGCCACCGCGCACGCCCGCAATCCGTTCCACGGCGAACGCACCCTGCTGGTCGCCCTCGGCGATCCCGGATCATTCGCCGACGTTCGACTGTCGAGGGAGACCGGCGGCCTGCCGGAGGAGGCATCATGACCGAGACCCTGCCGGCGTACCGGACGTCGCGTCAGCAACGGGACCGGTTCGCCGCCGGCCCGCCCCGGCCCGTCTCCGCCCGGATCACCATCGACGGACCGGTCGACGCCGCGCGGTTGCGGGCAGCCGTCGCCGCCGTGGTCGAACGGCACGAAGCGGTTCGCACGGTGCTGCTTTCCGCTGCCGTGCCCGACGGTGTCGTCCAGCAGATCCTGCCGACCGCGCGGGCGTGGGCGTGGGGCGAGGGCCCGCTCGACGCCGAACGGGGGCCGCTGCTGCGGGCGGTCCTCACACCGGCCGCCACCGGTGCGGGGGAGCTGGTGCTCACCACGTACGACCGCAACGCCGACCCGGCCAGCCTGGTCACCCTCGCTGGTGAGGTGGCACGCGGTCACGCCGGGCAGGTTCCGACCGACGAGGTGGTGCAGTACCCGCAGTACGCGCAGTGGCAGCACGACCTGGCGCACGAGCCTCTCCCGCCGACCGAGCCGGTGAGCGGGCCACCGCTGCCGTTCGCCGTCGACGGCGAGGACGACGAGCCGGACCAGGACCACCCGGTCGTGGTCGACGGGATCGAATCCGCGCTGGCCGGTCTGCACCGGGACGACCTCGGGGCCACGGTCCTGGCCGCGTGGGCCGCCCTGCTGGCCCGGCTCGGTGACACCACCAGGGTCACGGTGGCGGTGCTCGGTGACGGTCGCGCCGGGGCGGAACTCGACGGGGCGGTCGGCCCGTACGCGCACCATCTGCCGGTCACAGTGCCGGTACCCGAGCAGGTCAGCGGCGGCGCGCTCGTCGCCGCCGGAAGCGCCGGGGTCCGTGCGGCGCGGAGCTGGCAGGACCGCTCGGACGCCCCCGAGCTGCCGCCGGACCTGCCGGCCCTGGCCCTGGTCGACCTGGCCGGGACCCCGCCGGTCGCCGGCCACCGGGTGACCGGGGTGTCCTGCCCACCGCCGCCCGGCCCGATCGGCCTGATCGTCGAGCGTACCGGCGACGCCGTGGCGCTGCGGGTCCACCTGCGCCCGGGTCGGTTCCTACCGGGGACCGGACCGGTGCTCGCCGACCAGCTCGGGGCGGTGCTGTCCCACCTGCTCTGCGCGCCGGACCGCCCGGTCGGGGCCGCCGACCTGTTCACCGTCCGCACCCGGAACCTGCTCGACACGGTGCGGGCACAACCCTCGGAGTCGCCGGACGGCCCCGCCGACATCCTCGGTCAGCTCGCCGAGCAGGTCCGGCGCGATCCACAGCGGACCGCGGTCGGCGACGCTCAGCGGACGCTCAGCTACGCCCAACTCGACGACGAGTCGATGCGGCTCGCGGCGCACCTGCGTGGGCGGGGGGTCGGCCCCGGCGAGCTGGTGGCGATCTGCCTCGAACCCGGATGCGACGCACTGGTCGCGATCGTCGCGGTCATGCGCGCCGGCGCCGCCTGGCTGCCGGTCGACCCGGAGTGGCCGGTCGCCCGGACTCGGCGCGTCATCCGCAGCTCCGGCAGCTCGGTGCTGGTCAGCACCGATCGTCTGCTGACCGCCGGTGCACCGGCCGCCGCGGATGGCACGGTCGTCCGGTTGGACCACGACGACTGGCGTGAGGCGGTGCCGGCGGCGGGAGCCCTCACCGTGCCGGACGGCTCCGACCTGGCGTACGTCATGTACACCTCCGGGTCCACCGGGACGCCGAAGGGCGTCGCGGTCACCCACCGGGGGCTCGGGAACTACCTACGGTGGGCGCGGCAGGCGTACCGGCTCGGCCCGGACACGGTCTCCCTGGCGCACTCCCCGTTGAGTTTCGACCTGACCGTCACCTCCCTGCTGGCGCCCCTGACGGCCGGCGGCCGGGTGCACGCCGGTCCGGGTGGGGTGCGGGGACTGGTACGCGGACTGGCCGAGCAGCCGGTCACGCTGCTCAAGCTCACCCCGGCGCACCTGGGTCTGCTCAGCCGGGCGGTGCCGGCGGAGCACCTGGCCGCCCTGCGTACGGTGGTGGTCGGTGGCGAGGCGCTGACCGAGGCGGCCGTCGCGCCGTGGCGTGCGCTCGCCCCCGACGCGCTGCTGGTCAACGAGTACGGCCCGACCGAGACGGTGGTGGGCTGCTGTGTGCATCCGTCCCGCAGGTCGACCGGCCGGCCCTCGGTACCGATCGGCCGACCGATCGCCAGCACCCAGGTGCACCTGCTCGACCCGGCCGGCCGCCGGGTCGGACTGGGCTGCGTGGGTGAGCTGTACGTCGGTGGTGCCGGTGTCGCCCGGGGCTACCACCGGGCACCGGACGCCACCGCGGAACGCTTCGTGCCCGACCCGTTCGACGCCGGCCGGCGGTTGTACCGCACCGGCGACCTGGCCCGCTACCTCCCGTCGGGCGACCTGGAGTACGTCGGGCGCACCGACGACCAGGTGCAGATTCGTGGGTACCGGGTGGAGCTCGGTGAGGTCGAGTCGGTCCTCGGGCGGCATCCGGACGTCGCCGAGGCGGCGGCGACGGTCCGCTCGGACCCACCGACACTGCACGGCTATGTGGTCGCGGCACCAGGTGCCCGTCCCGATCCGGCGGAGTTGCGCAGCTTCCTGGCCAACCGGCTGCCGGCGTACCTGGTCCCCGCCTCGGTCACGGTGGTCGCGTCGCTGCCGACGACCGCCAACGGCAAGGTGGACCGGTCCCGGCTGCCCGACCCCGGCGGCGCCACCGTCGAGGCGCGCGCGGACGCGCACGACGCGTCGGCCGACACGCTGGAGCAGCGGATCGCCGGTATCTGGGCGAGCACCCTCGGGGTGACCGAGGTCGGCCTCCACGACAACTTCTTCGACCTCGGTGGGCACTCGTTCCTCCTGGTCGAGCTGGCCGGTCGGCTCCGGGAGGAGTTCGGACCGGCGGTGACCGTGTTGACCGTCGTCGAGCACCCCACCGTCGCGTCGTTGGCCGCCGCGATCGGCGCCCGGAGAGGTACACCCGCAGACGGTCCGGGCCGGCAGCCCGAAGCGACCACCGAACCACCAACCGCGGACAGCCGCGCAGACCTCCGTCGCCGCGCCCAGGCCGCGGCCCGTGAACGGCATGGGAGCACCCGATGAGTACGCCGCAGACACCCCCCACCGATTCCGCGGTGCCCGCCGACGCCATCGCGGTGGTGGGTATGGCGGCCAAGCTGCCCGGCGCGCCCGACCTGCCGACCTTCTGGACGAACCTGCGCCACGGGGTGGAGTCGATCAGCTTCTTCGGCGAGGCGGAACTGCTCGCCGACGGGTACCTCGTGGACGACATCCGGCACCCGCAGTTCGTGGCCGCGCACGGCGCGCTCGCCGACAGCGGCCACTTCGACGCGGCCTTCTTCGGCTACGCGGCCCGGGAAGCCGAACTGATCGACCCCCAGCACCGGGTGTTCCTGGAATGCGCCCACCACGCGCTGGAGGACGCCAACCTCGTGCCGCACCGGTACCCGGGCCGGATCGGGGTCTTCGCCGGTGCGGGGCTGAACACGTACTTCCTGCGCAACGTGCTGAGCCGTCCCGACGTACTCGACGCCGCCGGCCCGACCCAGGTCGTCCTGGGCAGCGACAAGGACTACCTGGCCACCCGGGTCGCCTACAAGCTCGGCCTGACCGGGCCCGGCATCGCCGTGCAGAGCGCCTGTTCGACGTCGCTGACCGCGGTCGCCCTCGGTTGCCAGAGCCTGCTGAGCTACCAGTGCGACGCGGTCCTGGCCGGCGGGGTCCGGATCAGCTCCCCCCGCCGGGTCGGCTACCGCTACCTGCCGGGCGGGGTGGCCTCCGCCGACGGCCACTGCCGCGCGTACGACGTGGCGGCGCAGGGCACGATGGGCGGCGACGGCGCGGGCGTGGTGGTGCTCAAGCGCCTGGCCGACGCGCTCGCGGCCGGTGACCACGTCCACGGGGTGATCCTCGGTTCGGCGATCAACAACGACGGTGCGGCCAAGGCGGGTTTCACCGCACCGTCGGTGGCCGCGCAGGCCGACGTCATCGGCGAGGCGCTGGAGGTCGCCGGGGTCGACGCGCGGACCATCTCCTTCGTCGAGGGCCACGGGACCGCGACCGCGCTCGGCGACGTGGTCGAGGTCGCCGCCCTGACCCGCGCGTTCCGCCGGCACACCGACGACGTCGGCTTCTGCGCGCTGGGCTCGGTGAAGACGAACATCGGCCACCTCGACGCGGCGGCCGGCATCGCCGGCCTGCTCAAGGCGTTGCTGGCCCTGCGGCACCGGGAGATCCCGCCCCACCTGCACTTCACCGCGCCGAACCCGGCGTTGGCGCTGGACGACAGCCCGTTCCGGGTGAACCGCACCCTCGTCGACTGGCCGGACGACGGTCGGCCGCGCCGGGCCGGGGTCAGCTCCTTCGGGCTCGGCGGCACCAACGTCCACCTGGTGTTGCAGGAGGCACCCCGGCCCGGTCCGGTCCGGCGGGAACCGGCGCAGCCGGAGCTGATCGTCGTCTCCGCCCGCTCGGCGGCGGCGTTGAACCGGTCGTCGGCGGCCCTGGCGGGGCTGCTGCGCGGTGCCGACGCCCCGGCTCTGGCCGACGTGGCCCGGACCAGCCGGACCGGCCGGCGGGTCCTGCCGTGGCGACGGGTGGTCGTCGCCGACGACCCTGGGGCGGCGGCCGACGCGTTGGCCGCCGAGATCCCGGAGGCGGTCTTCGAGGAGTCCACCGCCCGGCCCGTCGCCCTTCTGCTGCCCGGCCTCACCGGCTTCGAGCCGGGAACGGGGCGCGACCTGTACGACCACGTTCCCGGCTACCGGGACGACGTGGACCGCTGCGCCGACCTGCTCGCCGGTGACCTCGGTCTGGACCTGCGCACGGTGATGTATCCGGCCGACGGGGCCGACGAGCGCGCCCGCGCCGCGTTGACCCGCAACGCCGTCTCGGTGCCGGCCCTGGTGGTCACCCAGTACGCGTTGACCCGTCAACTGCTGCGGACCGGGGTGCGACCGGAGGCGGCGATCGGGTTCTCGCTCGGTGAGTACGTCGCGGCGACCCTGGCCGGTGTCCTCTCCGTCGAGGACTGCATGCGGCTGGTCGCCGTGCGCGGGCGGCTCTATGACACGTTGCCGCCGGGCGGTGCCCTCGCCGTCGGGCTCGCCGCCGAGGTGGTCGCGGCGGAGCTGCCCGGGACACTGACCGTGGCGGCGTTCACCGGTCCGTCGTCGTGCACCGTCTCCGGACCGCCGGGCGAGCTGGCGGACCTCCGGGCCCGGCTGGACGCGCGGGACGTGCCGACCACGCCGGTGCGGACCACGGTGGCCGTCCACTCACCCGCCCTCGACGGCATCCTGGACGCGTACCGGCAGGTCTGCGCGACGGTCCGGTTCACCGATCCGGCGAGCCCGTACGTGTCCACACTGACCGGTGACTGGGCGACCGCCGAGCTGGTCACCGACCCCGAGTACTGGGTCCGGCAGTTCCGCGAGCCGGTCCGGTTCAGTGCCGCGCTGCGCCGCCTGCGCGACCGGTTGCCCGAGGCCGTGCTGCTGGAGGTCGGGCTGGGACACGGCCTCGGTGCGCTGGCCCGCCAGCAGGGCGACGTCCCACCGGCCACCGTGTCCACCCTGCACCGGAGGGCCGCGAGGGTGACCGACCGCACCGCCCTGGTCTCCGCTCTCGGGCAGCTCTGGTTGCTCGGTGTGGACGTGGACCGGCAGCCGCCGCCGGCCGGCCCACCGGTGCGGTTGCCCGGCTACCCGTTCGAGCGCGACGAGTTCTGGCTCAGCCCGGGGTCTGTGGTTCCGGGGCAGGCCACCCCCGGCGCGGTGCGTCCGGTGCCGGCGACTCTGCCGGCCCCGCCGGCCCGCGCCGACCGCGCCGACCCTGCCACCTGGTTCACCATCCCCGTCTGGCGGCAGCGCCCCCGCACGGACGCCGTGGCCGTGCGCCCCGGCGGGGAACGGTGGCTGGTGCTGCGCGGACACCACCCGCTCGGCGACAGCGTCGTGGCGGAGCTGCGTGCCCGGGGTGCCGAGGTGGTGGAGGTCGCGCCCGGTCCGGCCTTCGGCGCGGGCGGCCTCGATCCGGGCGGCGACGGGCCGGTGCTGGTGAATCCCGACCGGCCGGCCGACTACCGGACGCTGCTGGACCGGCTGGCCGGCGCGGGCCGGCAGCCTGACCAGATACTGCACCTGTGGTCGCTGGACGTGCCGGCACCGGACCTCAGCACGGAGACCACCACCGAGACCATCGCTGCCGTCGAGACCGGGCAGGTGCTCTCCTTCTACAGTCTGCTCTTCCTCGGACAGGCGATGGAGACCCTGCCGACCGCCGGCGCCGTCGCGCTGCGGATCGTCGCCGCCGGCCTGCACTCGATCAGCGGCACCGAACGGCTCAACCCGATCACCCGCACCGTGACCGGGGCCGCCCTGGTCCTGCCCCAGGAGAACGCCGAGCTGCCCTGCCAGGTGTTCGACCTGGACCCGGACCCGGCCACCGAGGATCCCGACCGGGTGGCGCGACGGCTGCTCGACGAGTGCGGCGAACCGTCGCCGGACCCGGTCGCCTGGCGCGGTGGTCGGCGCTGGATACCCGACTGGGACGTCCTCGACCTGCCCGAGCCGGTGACGGACCCGTTCCGGCCCGCCGGCGTCTACCTGATCACGGGTGGTGCCGACGAGTACGCCGACTCCTTCACCCGCGTGCTGGTCGACGACTACGCCGCCGACGTCACCATCGTCGAGCGGCCTGGTTTTCCCGCCGAGCAGCAGTGGGACGACTGGCTCGACACCCATCCCCGGCACGACGACACCAGCGAGCGGATCCGCCGCGTCCGCGCTGGACGGGCCGCCGGTGGCCACGTCTCGGTGGTGACCGCCGACGTCGCCGCCCCGGCGCAGTTGCGCCAGGCCGTCCGATCGGTCATCGAACGTGCCGGCCGCCTCGACGGGGTGCTGCACACCGCCGGGCTGGCCGAGGAACGGGTGCACTACCTGGTCCGGGACACCACGCGGGCGGTGTGCCAGGAGCGCTTCCGCCGCCGGCTGCACGGTACGGTCGCGCTCGGCGCGGCCCTGGCCGGACTGCCGGTCGGGTTCTGCCTGGTGCAGTCGACGCTGAGTCCCCAACTGGGTGGGCTGGGCCGGATGGCGAGCGCGGCGGCGGCAACCTTCGCCCACGGCTGGGTCGATCTGCTTTCCCGTACCACCCCCACCCGCTGGTTCAGCACCGACTGGGACGACGGTGAGTACGAGGTGGCCGCCGACCGGGAGACCGGTCTCGGCCCGCCGTTCAGCGCCGCCGAGGCGGTCGGGGCGATGCGGCGGATCCTGGCCCTGCCGGACCCGGCCCACCTCGTCGTCCTCGCCGACGACCTGCGGCCCCGCATCGACTACTGGCGGTACGGCCAGCACCGGGGGGTGGCACCGGTCGGGGGGCTGAGCGCCGCTCATCCCCGGCCACCGCTGGCCACCCCGTACGCGGCGCCGCGCAACGACATCGAGGAACGGATCGCCGCGATCTGGCAGCTCCTGCTGGGCATCGAGAAGGTCGGCGTCGACGACGACTTCTTCGCCCTCGGCGGGCACTCGCTGCTCGGCGTGCAACTCGTCTCGCGGCTCCGGTCCGGTTTCGACATCGACTTCCCGCTACGCACCCTGTTCGAGGCGCCGACGGTGGCGGGTATGGCACAGCAGGTCGTGCAGATCCAGGCCCGGCACACCGACATCGACGACCTGGAAGCCCTCCTCGACGAGTTGGAGAACATGGACGACGACCATGACGGGAGCGCGCCGTGACGGTGTCGGCCCACAGTGACGCCAGGTCCGGCACCTCCGTGGCCCGGCTGGCCGAGCGGGGTGCGGACCTGCTGCGGCAGGAGGACCCGGCCCTGCACGCGATCCTGGACCGGGAGAACCGGCGGCAGGAACGTTCGCTGGTCATGGTCGCCTCGTCAAGCGTGGTCGACCCGTCGGCGCTGGCCTGCCTGGCGTCACCGGTGGTGAACGTGACGGCGGAGGGTTACCCGGGCCGCCGATACCACGCCGGCTGCGCGCAGGTAGACGAGATCGAACAGCTCGCGATCGACCGGGCCCGCCGCCTCTTCGGAGCCGAGTACGCGAACGTGCAACCGCACTCGGCCTCGGTCGCCAACGAACTGGTGCTCAGTGCCCTGCTACGGCCGGGGGACGTGATCCTCGGGATGGACCTGCACCAGGGCGGCCACCTCACGCACGGATCGCGGGCGTCCTTCTCGGGGCAGTACTTCCAGGCCCACGGGTACGGGCTGGACGAGCACGGTCGCATCGACGTCGGCGCGGTCCGCGCGCTGGCGCGCCGGACCCGGCCCCGACTGATCATCTGCGGGGCGACGGCGTACTCCCGCATGGTCGATTTCGCCGCCTTCCGAGCGGTGGCCGACGAGGTGGGTGCGCTGCTGCTGGCGGACATCTCCCACGTCGCGGGGCTGGTGGTGGCCGGGCTGCACCCCAACCCGGTCGACCACGCGCACATCACCACCACCTGCACCCACAAGCAACTCTTCGGCCCGCGCGGCGGTCTGGTGCTGCTCGGCCGGGACGCGACGACGCCCGTGCCGGGTGGTCGCGGCACCCTGGCCGAGGCGATGCAGCGTTCGGTCTTCCCGTTCTTCCAGGGGGCACCGGCGGTCAACGTGATCGCGGCGAAGGCGCGGGCCTTCGACCGGTGCGCCACCACGGAGTTCCGGGACCTGGCCGCACGCATCGTCGACGACGCCCGGGCGCTCGCCGACGCGTTCGCCCGGCTCGGGTACCGAGTGGTCTCCGGGGGCACGGACAACCACATCGTGCTGCTCGACCTGAGCGACACCGGGTTGAGCGGGCTGGTCGCCCAGAACGCCCTGGAATCGGTGGGGATCCTGGTCAACAAGAACCACGTACCCGGCGACCGACGGCCCGCCTCGGTCACCAGCGGACTCCGGCTGGGCACCAACACCCTCGCGGTACGCGGAGCCGGGCCGGTCGACATGCCGACCTGCGCCCAGCTGGCGGACCGGGTGCTGCGGGCGGTACAGCCTCGCGGGGACCGGGACTTCCACCTCGACGCCGGGACCGCTGCGCAGGTGTCGGCCGACGTGGCGGCGCTCTGCGAGCGCTGGCCGTTACCGCGCTACCCGGCCGACGGCCGTGCCTGCACCACGCCCGCCTGGCCGAGTTGACCCCGACAAGGAGAACCTCCATGGACCTGGATTCCGAGACGCTGACCAGAATCTCGGCGTTGTCCCCACGTAAGCAGGCGCTGCTGGCCGAGCGGCTCCGGCGACCGGTGGGAACGGAGCACGCACCGATCGGGCGCCGGCCGGACGGCCCCGTCCCGCTCTCCTTCGCCCAGCAGCGGCTGTGGTTCCTGGACCAGCTCGACCCGGGCACGGCGCACTACAACATCCCCCTCGCCGCCACCATCCGGGGCCCGATCGACGTACCGGTGCTCGAACGCAGCCTCAACGTGCTCGTCGAGCGGCACGAGAGCCTGCGTACCAGCTTCGTCCTCGGTGACGACGGTCCGGTCCAGATCGTGCACGAACGAACCTGGGTGCCGCTGGAGGGGCACGACCTGGCCGACCTGCCCGAGCCGGACCGGAGCGCCGCCCTGGACGACCTGGTGGTGAAACACGCCAACCGGCCGTTCGCCCTCGACCGGGCGCCGTTGCTGCGGGTCGGGCTGGTGCGTCTGGGACCCGCCGAACACGTGTTGATGGCCTCGATCCACCACATCATCGCCGACACCTGGTCGATGGAGCTGGTGCTGCGGGAGCTGTCGGTGACCTACGAGGCGCTGACCCACGGGCAACGCCCGCCTCTGGACGACCTCGCGGTGCAGTACCCCGACTACGCCTACTGGCAGCGGTCGGCCCTGCAAGGGGAGGCACTCGACGCGCAGGTCGCGTACTGGCGGGACCAGCTCGCCGGAGAGGTGCCGGTGCTGGACCTGCCCACCGACCGGGCCCGCCCGGCACAGCAGAGCTACCGGGGCGCGCAGTACGTCGAGTGGCTGCCGGCGGATCTCGCCGAGCGGGCACGGGAACTGGGCCGCGAGGCGCGTACCGGAACGTTCAGTGTCTTCCTCGCCGGCCTCGCCGCGCTGCTGGGCCGGTACAGCGGCCAGGACCGGGTCGGCATCGGCACCCCGGTGGCGAACCGGGGCCGACCGGAGCTCACCGGCATGGTCGGCTACCTGTCGAACACGGTGCTGTTGCGGACGGACCTGCGTGACGACCCGACCTTCACGGAGCTGTTGGCCCGCGCCCACCGGACGAACCTCGGGGCCCTGGCCAACCAGGACCTACCCTTCGACCGGATCGTGGAGATCGCCCAGCCCGACCGGGATCTCAGCCGGACGCCGCTGATCCAGGTGATGTTCGTCTTCCGGGCCGGCGACGGCCCCGAGCCCGGGGCACCGGCCGTCCTTCCCGGGCTCGACGAGGCACTGGCGATCGACAACCACACCGCCAAGTTCGATCTGACCTTCGGCTTGGAGGAGAACGGCGGCACCTTCCGGCTCGCGGTCGAGTACAGCACCGACCTGTTCGACGAGGCGACCGTCGTCCGGATGGTCGGGCACCTGACCACCCTGCTCACCGCTGCACTGGCCGACCCGACGCTCCGGCTGGCCGACCTGCCGCTGCTGACGGCGCCGGAGGAGGAACAGCTCGTCGTCGAGTGGAACCGCACCGACACCGCGTACCCGTCCGACCGCTGCCTGCACGAGCTGATCGAGGAACAGGTCGACCGAGACCCCGAAGCGCTCGCCGTGGTCACCGGCACGGGACGGCTGACGTACGCCGAGCTGGACGCCCGGGCGAACCAGCTCGCCCACCACCTGATCGCCCGCGGCGCCGGGCCGGACGTGCCGGTGGGGATCTGCCTGGAGAAGTCCCTCGACCTGGTCGTCGGTCTGCTGGGTATCGCCAAGGCCGGCTCGGCCTACCTGCCGTTGGACCCGACGTACCCGGCGGAGCGGCTGCGGTACATGCTGGACGCCGCCGCCGCACCGCTGGTGGTGGGTACGGCCGCGAGCGCCCCGTGGGCTGCCTCGGTCCCCGGCGTCCGGCTCGTCGACGTCGAGGCGGACCGGGCGGCCGTCGCGGCGGAGCCGAACCGGCGGCCGCGCCCGGCCGTCACCCCGGAGAACCTGGCGTACGTCATCTTCACCTCGGGCTCCACCGGGCGGCCGAAGGGGGTGCTCCTCGACCACCGCGGCCGGGTCAACAACTTCAGCGACTTCAACCGCCGATTGGGGATCGGTCCCGGCGACCGCCTGCTCGGGCTGGCCGCCACCGGGTTCGACATGTCCGCCTACGACGTGTTCGGCACGCTGATGGCTGGGGCCACCCTGGCACTGCCGGACCCGGGCACGGAACGCGACCCGGAACACTGGCACCGGGTGGTCGCCGAGCACCGGGTGACGGTGTGGCACACCGTGCCGGCCCTGCTGGAGATGTTCGTCGAGGCGGGTGAGTCGGTCGGGGCCGGTCCGCTGCCGATCCGGCTCGCGCTGCTCGGCGGGGACTGGATCCCGCTCAGCCTCCCCGACCGACTCCGGGCCCTGGCACCCGGTGTGCGGGTGGTCAGCCTCGGTGGCGCCACCGAGGTGTCGATGGACTCGACGATCTACCTCGTCGACGAGGTGGACCCCACCTGGCGCAGCATCCCGTACGGCCGGCCGATGGCCAACCAGCGGTGCTTCGTCCTGGACTCGCGGATGCGACCGGTGCCGGTCGGGGTGCCGGGCGACCTGTACCTGGCCGGCGTCGGCGTCGGCCGCGGCTACCTCGGCGACACCGAGTTGACCCGCGCCAAGTTCCTTCCCAGCCCGCTGCCGCAGTGGCCCGACGAGCGGCTCTACCGCACCGGCGACCGGGCCCGGTACCGCTCCGACGGCAACCTGGAACTCCTCGGCCGCAGCGACTTCCAGGTCAAGATCCGGGGCTGGCGGATCGAGCCCGGTGAGGTGGAGAGCGCGCTGCGCGCCCAGGACGGTGTCAAGGAGGCCCTGGTCACCGTCTCACCCGACGACGGTACGCCCCGACGGCTGATCGCTTACCTGGTCGCCGAACCGGGCGGCTCACTGGACCCGGCCGTGGTCCGGGCGGCGGCGCAAGAGATCCTTCCCGACTACCTGGTCCCGGCCGTGCTGATGCCGCTGGAGTCGTTCCCGCTGACCCCGAACGGCAAGATCGATCGAGGTCGGTTGCCCGCCCCCGACGCCGGCGGCGAGGCCGCCGGAACCCCGTACGTCGCCCCCCGGGACCGCACCGAACAGGTTCTCGCCGACATCTGGTCGGAGCTTCTCGGGCTGGACCGGGTGGGGATCGAGGACAACTTCTTCGCCCTCGGTGGCGACTCCATCACCACCATCCAGGTGGTGTCCAGGGCCCGGCGGGTCGGCGTGTCCCTCTCACCCCGGCAGATGTTCCAGCACCAGACGATCGCCGAGTTGGCCCGGGACGCGTCGACCGTCTCCGACGAGGAGCCCGGCGCTCCGGACGAACTGCCGCCGCTGACCGCACCGACCCCGGCGGAACTGGCCCGGCTGCGGGCTGAGATTCCCGACCTGGTCGACGTGTACCCGTTGCCGCCGATGCAGCGACACATGCTGCGCCGGCAGTTGGCCCACCCCCGTCCCGGGCAGTACGTCATCCAGGCCGACTACCTCTTCGTCCGCGACGGGCTCGACCTGGACGCGCTCACCGAGGCGTGGCAGTACGTGGTGCGTCGCCACCCCACCCTGCGTACCTCCTTCCACTGGGCGGGCCTGGCCGAGCCGGTGCAGGTCGTCCACGCCGACGCGACCATCCGGATCAGCCGTCACGACCTGCGGGGTCTCGACACCGCCGGGCAGGTCGCCCGGCAGGACGAGATCGTCGATGCGGACCGGGCGGCGGGCTTCGACCTGGGCGCCGCGCCGCTGCTGCGCCTGCACCTGTTGCAGATCGACGACGGCACCTACAAGTACGTCTGCACCAACCACCACATCGTGCTCGACGGTTGGTCCCGGGCCATCGTGCAGCAGGAGGTCTTCGCGGTCTACCAGGCGATCCTCGACGGCGAGACGCCACGGCTGCCGACCCTGACCCCGTTCCGGGACTACGTCGCCTGGCTGCGCGGGCGGGACCTGGACACGGCGGCCCGGTTCTGGCGTGACCACCTGGCCGGCTTCGACGGGCCCACCCCCGTGGTGGCCGCCGTGGGGCGGCCGGACCCGGTCGTGGGAACCGAATTCGCCAAGCAGCGGATCCCACTGGACCCGGTCACCCACGAGGCACTGGCCGAGTACTGCCGGGTGCACCGGCTCACCGTCAACACCGTGATCCAGGGAGCGTGGCTGCTGCTCATGGCGGCCTACACCGGGCGCAGGGACGTCGTGCTCGGGGTCACCTCGTCCGGCCGGGCGACGGAGTTCCCGGGCGTGGACACGGTCTCCGGGCTGTGCATGAACACGCTTCCGGTACGCGTCACGGTGGACCCGGACCGGAAGGCAAGGGAATGGCTGGCCGACCTTCAGGCGGATCAGGTGGAGCTGCGGCAGTACGAGTACAGCTCGGTGGAGGAGGCGCTGGGTGTGGAACTGCTCGACCTCTTCGAGTGCATGATGGTCTTCGAGAACTATCCCTGGGACGGCTCACTGAACAACCTCGCCTCCCGCGTCGACCTGGAGCATCCCCTCGCCCAGGCCGACTACCAGGTGGCCCAGTTCGAGTTCCCGCTCCGGGTCGAGGTGGTGCCGGGCGCCGACACGCTCCTGATCATGCACTACTACCCGGGTGTGTTCGACCACGACACGGTGACGGCGATGATCGCCGACTGGGACGCCACCATCGCCGGCCTGGCCGCTCGTGGGGACGGGCCGCTCGGCGGCGTCGCCGTCACCACCGCCCGGCGCGGAGCAGGCCGGTGAGCCCGGTGACCTGGCGGCTCTGCCTGGCCGGCGCCGGCAACGTGGGCCGCTCACTGATCGACCTGCTCGACGAGCGTGGTCCGGACCTGGCCGCTCGGTACGGCGTACGCCTGGCGGTGGTCGGTGTCGCCGAACTCGGCGGCGCCGCGCTGCACCTGGACGGGCTGGACCTGTCGACGCTGCGCGCCACCCTGTCCGGCGGGCGGGCGCTGGCCGACCTGCCCGGCGTGGGCAGACCAGGGCTGGAGCCGCTGCCGCTGCTCGCGGAGTGCGGCGCGGACATCCTGGTCGAGGCGACCCCGGTGAACCTGACCGACGGTCAGCCGGCCCTGGACACGGTCCGGTATGCCCTCACCCACGGCGTCCACGCCGTACTCGCCAACAAGGCGCCCCTCGCCCTGCGCTACGCGGAGCTGGCTGCCCTGTCCCACCCGGCCGACCGGTGGCCGGCCGGGCCGGCCGCAACCGCTGCGACCCCGTCGGCCGGCCGGCTCCGCTTCAGCGCCACCGTCGCGGGCGCCCTGCCGGTGGTCACCATCGGCCGCCGGGACCTGGCCGGCGCCCGGATCCACCGGGTCGAAGCAATATTCAACGGCACGTCGCAGAGCGTGCTGCGCGCGATGGAGGCAGGCGTCGACTTCGCGGACGCGGTCCGGGACGCCCAACGACGTGGCATCGCCGAGGCCGACCCGAGCCTCGACGTCGGCGGACACGACGCCGCCTGCAAGCTGGCTATCCTGGCCAACGCGGTCCTCGGCCAGCCGACCGCCCTCGCCGACATCGCCGTCACCGGCATCGACACCTGCACCCCGGCAGACCTTGCCGCCGCCCGCGACCGGGGGGAGCGGATCGTGCCGCTCTGCCTGGCCGAGCGAACGGACACCGGCTACCACCTGGCCGTACGACCGGCTCCACTGCCGCAGGACCACCCGCTGGCGATGATCGGTCCGGACGAGATGGCGGTGTCGTTCACCACCGACCGGGTCGACCGGCTGGTGGCGGTCAGCCTGGAGCCGGGCCCCGAGCCGGCGGCGGCGGCCCTGCTCCGGGACATCCTCGACATCGCCGGCGCACAGCCGACCGGCCCGACATCCGGCGGTACACATGCGCAGTGAGCAGCACACGACCGGCGCTCCGGTGCTGGTGGGACCGGGTCGGCTCGACCTCACCCCCGAGGAGGCCGCCCAGGTCCACGACCTGGTCGACACCCTTCGGGCGGCGCACGGCACGGCGGACTCATCGGCCTTCCTGCGGGACGTGGCGGTGGCCGGCGGCCAGTTACCGGCCCGACTACGCCGGTTCCTGACCGAGCTGCGGACCGCGGAGCAGCACGCGACCTGCGTCATCTCCGGTTTCCAGGTCGACGACGCGTCGATCGGGCCGACGCCGGCGGGCTGGTCCCACCAGCCCGACCGCCGGACCACCCTGACCGAGGAGATGTGGCTGGTGCTCTGCGCCACGGCACTCGGGGACGTGTTCGGCTGGGCTACCCAGCAGGAGGGAGCCCTGGTCCACGACATCTGCCCCGCACCCGGCTTCGAGCACAGCCAGCTCGGCAGCGGTAGCACCGAACTGCTGTGGTGGCACACGGAGGAGGCCTTCCACCCGTTGAAGTGCGACTACCTGGGGCTTCTCTGCCTGCGTAATGACGCCCGCGTCCCCACCACCTTCGCCACCGTGGAGAATCTCCACCTCGACGAGGCGACCCGCGAGGTGCTCTTCGAACCGCGTTTCGTCATCCGGCCCGACGACTCGCACCTGGAGCAGACCCACGGCTCGTCGACGGCGACCGGACGGACCGCCGTCCTGCTCGACGCGGCCCGTCGGCGGGTCCGGGAGATGAACGAGCGGCCGTTCCCGGTCGCGGTGCTCTCCGGTGACCCGTCGTCGCCGTACCTGTCAATCGACCCGTTCTACATGCGGGTGCCGGAGGACGACCCGGTCGCCGCCGAGGCGCTACGGCGGATCTGCGCGGCCATCGACGGATCCCTCCAGGAGGTGGCGCTGGCACCGGGGGAGATCCTGTTCATCGACAACTTCCGGGCGGTACACGGACGGCGGCCCTTCCAGGCCCGCTACGACGGCCGGGACCGCTGGCTGAAGCGCGTCAACATCACCCGGGACCTGCGCAAGTCCCGGGCGTTCCGGCACCGCACCGACTCGAGGATCATCTACTGATGGACACCCGCCAGGGCGCCCCGTCGCGCCACCTGACCCTGCTCATCGGCGAGTTCGCCGTGCACCGCCTCGCGCCCGACGCGCCCGTACCAGGGTGGGCGCTGGCCGGAAGCACCCCGTTCACGTCGGTCACCCGCACCCGGCACGAACTGTCTCTCATTCTGCCCGTCGAGGCCGTGCCGCCACCCTCGCGTACCGACGCGGTGTGGCATTGCCTGCGCGTCGAAGGACCGTTCGGACTGGACGAGCCGGGAGTCCTGCACAGCGTGGTCGCACCGCTGGCCGCAGCCGGCGTGAGTGTGTTCGCCGTCGCCACCTATGACACTGACCACCTGCTCGTCACCGACCTGCCCGGGGCGCTCGCAGCCCTGACCGGCGCCGGGCACCGGGTGGAACGGGAGGAGCCATGAACGGGCGGCCCGTGCAGACCGGGGCCAACCCGTGGGTGGTGCGGTGGCGGCACGTTCCCCGGCCGCGACTGCGCCTGTTCTGCTTCCCGTACGCCGGTGGCGGCGCGGCGGTGTACCGGGAGTGGCCGGCGCTGCTGCCCGAGGACGTCGAGGTGTGCGCGATCCAGCCGCCGGGGCGCGAGAACCGCTCCGGCGAGCCGCTGCTGGACCGGGTGGAACAGCACCTGCCGCCCCTGACGGAGGTGCTGCAGGCTGCGGGCGACGTTCCCTACGCGACCTTCGGGCACAGCCTCGGCGCGATGGTCAGCTTCGAGGTGGTGCGCCGGCTGCACCGCGCGGGCGGGCGGCTGCCGACCCGGATGTTCGTCTCCGGACGGCCGGCTCCGCAGATCGGGCCCTCCTACACGCCCATCCACGAACTGCCGGACGACGAGTTCTGCGCCAGCATCGTCCGGCTCAACGGCACCGACGCCGACCTGTTCACCCATCCGGAGTTGGCCGCCTACTTCGTCCCGATTCTCCGCGCCGACTTCGCGGTCAGCGAGCGACACCGCCACGTCGCCGGTGCCGCCCTCCCGGTACCGGTCACCGCCTACTGCGGGGCGGAGGACCCCACCGTGTCACCGGAGGTGATGGCGGGCTGGGCGGAGCAGACGTCAGCTTCCTTCGCGCTGCGGGTCCTTCCCGGCGACCACTTCTTCCTCCGGTCGGCCCGGTCCCCACTGCTGGCCGACGTGGCCCACCACCTGCGTCCCCGGCCGGCCCCCGCCGGGCGGTCCCAACCGGTCCCGACCTCGACCCGTAAGGAGTAGGCCCATGTGGCCCAGCATCATCACCATCGAGAAGTTCCTCGACGACGACGACCTTGACACCATCCAGGAGAGCATCGACGCAGCGGCGTTCGTCGACGGTGCGGTCTCCGCCGGGGGTGGCAACCTGGACGTGAAGAACAACCGGGAAATGGCCGCCGAACAACCGTACGTCGAGATCGTCAAGCTGGTGGAGCGGGCGATCCGGCGCAGCCTGGAGTTGAACTTCTCCGTATTTCCCCGCGCCATCACCCGGGCCATCGTCAACCGCTACGACGAAGGCATGTCGTACGGCATGCACATCGACTCGCCGGTCATCGGTTTCATGGCCCAGCAGCAGGCGTACGGTTCGTTCGGGCAGAACTACCTGCGCAGCGACTTCTCGATGACCGTCTTCCTGACCGACCCGGCGAGCTACGACGGCGGTGAGCTGACCTTCGCCAGCCCGTGGGGGAGCCGGGTCTACAAGTTGCCGATCGGCTCCGCGGTGATCTATCCGACCGGGATGCCACACGAGGTGACCACGGTGACCCGTGGATCCCGCCTCGCCGCGATCCTGTGGATGCAGAGCATGATCCGCGACCACGAGCAGCGCCGACAGGTCAGTGACCTGAATGTCCTCGCGCAGGAACTCCTCGCCCTCGACCGGACCTCACCGCTGGCGCTCAAGGCCCGCGACCTGGCGGCCAACGCGCTCCGCCTGGCCGCGGACGTCTGACGACGGGTCTCAGCGCAGCCAGTGCTCCAGGGACCGCTGGAGGTTCGCCGGGCAGGACAGGAAGGCCAGGTGTGCTCCCTCCAACTCCTCGTACTCGACCTGCGCACACTCCGTCCAGCCCGGCCGGACCTGGTCGGCCGGCACGACGTCGTCGCCGGTCCAGCCGAGCAGGGTCACCGGCACCGGGACCCGCGCCCCGGCCGGGTAGGAGTAGTCGCGTTGGGTCTCCAGGTCGTGCCGGAGCACCTGGGTCAACAGGTCGACGAAGTCCTCCCGGACAGGAACCCCCGCTCGCGCGAACAACAGCCGGGTCTCGGCGTGCAGGTCCGCCGTCGACAGGTCGACGAAGTTGAGGTAGCCGTACAGGCCACGGTGTGGCGCCCCCCAGGACGAGGCCACCAGCCGCCGGGGCAGCGGGCAGCCCCGGCGTTCCAGCTCGAAGATCGTCTCCAGGGCGTACGGGACCGCGCCGCAGTGCCCCACGAAGTAGTAGTCGCGGTCGAGGTACGGCAGCAGCGCGTCCGCCAGATCGTGGGCGAACGCGCGATGCGTGCGGTGCGCCGGCTCCCGCGTGCGGTTCTCCCGCCCGGGGGGTTGCACCGCCACCACCGCCACCTCACCGATCCGCGCCGGCCAGGGACGGTACGACGAGGCACCCACCCCGGCGTACGGAAAGGCGAATGCGAGGGGGCCGGCCGGCGGGGCGGGCACGAACCATCGGCCCGGCCGGACGGGAACCGCGGTTCTCGGTTCGGGTGCCATCGCGCCATGGTAGCCCGGATCGGGGCGGGAAACGGTGGCCCCGCTTCGCTTGACCTGTTCTTTCGCATGGACCAGGCTGGCCCGATGGAGGCGGCGACGTACCTGGCGGCCATCCGCACGGACAGTGACCGGCTGGTCCGGGCCGCGGTCCGTGATCTCCACGCCCCGGTGGCCTGTTGTCCGGGCTGGACGGTGCGGGACGTCGTCGAGCACCTCGCCGTGGTCTACCTGGACAAGATCGCCCAGACCCGGTTGCTGCGGGAACCGTCGCCGTGGCCACCCCCGGCACCGCCGGATCCGATCAAATGGCTGACCGACGCCCGGGACGATCTGGTCGACCTGTTCGCACGGCTGGGGCCGGCCGCGCCGTCGCACACCTGGCATGCGCCGGACCAGACCGTCGGTTTCTGGCTCCGACGGATGGCTATGGAGACCGCCGTCCACGCCGGTGACGTGACTGCGGCGTTCGGCGAGCGTGGCACCGTCGATATGGCGCTGGCGGTCGACGGGATCGACGAGGTGCTCGAAGTGATGCTGGCGGGGGACTGGTCGGACGCGCCGCAGCCCGGACCGGATCACCAGGTGCGGCTGCTGGCCGGCGGTCGCTCCTGGCTGATCTCGCTGGCCACTGAACTCGTGACCGTCGACCGGGATCCACCGCCACCCGGACCGGCGGAGGGAGTCGTCGAGGCCACCGCTTCCGATGTGTTCCTGTGGTTGTGGCGCCGGCTTCCCGACGAAGCGGTCGGCCGCCGGGGAGACCAGGCCGCGGTGGCCCGGCTGCGGGACTGGATGGGTGTCGTCACCGATTGACCGGTCCCGCTGACAGCTTGCGGCTGAGCTGCCTGCCCAACGGCCGCCGCTGCAGCACACATGTGCCGCCTGGGTAGCAGGATGGGGTTCAGGCGCTTCCAGTGCCTCTCGGGCGTGTCCGGTCCTGGTGCAACCACCAGTCTTTCCCGTCGGCGGCGCCACGCGGCCACACGTCGAGAAGATCGCCCGGGGTCAGCCCGAGCGTCCGCTCGATTTCGCCCGGCGTGAGGTCACGTAGCGAGTCGGACAACGACCGGACCAGGTCCAGCCAGTACCCGCGCAGGGTGGACTCGCTGAGGAACAGGCGTTTCGCCACCTGCGCGTAACTGAGCCCGCGGGCCCGGCCGTGCAGGATCTGTCGCTGTCGCTCGCTGAGCACAGTAATGCAGCCGCGTCGGACGAGGACCTCCAAGATGCCGACAACCGGCTGTGGTATGACTGTGCCCCCGGCGGCGACCTCCACGATGAGTTGTTCCGCGCGTTCGGTCGGAAGCGCCTTGGGGACGATACCGCTGGCACCCGCCGCAAGGCAGGCGGCGAGGACGAAGCGGCGTTCCTCCTGGCTGTAGACGCAGACCTGGTAGTTGTGCTCGCGTAGCACGCGGATCGCGGCGACGCCCTGGCGTACGTCGGGCTGCCCGCCGTTAACCAGGTGCAGGTCGAGCACGACGACGTCCACGTCATGGCGGCCACGGACCAACTCCTCGACCGTCGACACCGACGCGACGACGTCGAGGCGAGTCATGAGCAGCTCGAACGCCTCCCGGATCAGCGGTACGTCGTCGACGATGGCCGCCGTGGGCTTCACGCCACGCCCCTCAACCTCGACCGGTCCTGCTTCTGTCGGGGGGAGGAGATCATCACCGTCGTTCCCTCACCGACAACGGATTCGATCTCCACGTGCAGGCCGAGCCGACGCAGCTCACCGACGACGACCTGCCGCAGCCCGACCCCGAGGGGCGCCGACGACGGATCGAAGCCGACGCCGTCGTCCCGCAGGGTCAACGTCCACGCTCCTGCCTCGTCCCGATCCGCGTGCAGGACGACCTCGCGAGCCCGAGAGTGCGTACGGATGTTGAGCAGCAGGCTTTCCAACGCACGTTCGAGCGCCTCCGCCTGGTCGGGTGGCAGTTCGGTTTCGGCACCCAGGTCGAGCAGCGTATCGACCCGCAGGTCGGCGAACCGGTAGCACACCCGCTCGACCAACGGGCCGAGGGTGACGCGGCCACCGGTGGCGTCGTCGGGGCCGGGACGGCCATTCAGGTAGGAGCGCATGCGGCGCAGTTCCACCTCGGCCTGGTCGATGAGGCGGGCGCGCAGGGCACCGGTGGTGGGTTCGGTGAGCAGCCGCATGAGGGCGACCCCGTTGTGCAGCACCACCTGAGCCCGTCGCTCCTCCTCCCGCCGTGCCAGTTCCGCGGCCAGGGCCCGGGAGGCGTCGGCGTCGCGGGCGATGCGCCGCGTGTAGCCGAAGAACATGCGGCACACCAGCGCGTACACCACGTAGGTGAGGATGTTGCCGGCGGTCGTCGAGGCCATCGCCTCGTACACGCGATCACCCAGATAGATGACGTAGCAGGCGATGACGCCGAGCAGCCCTCCAGCCCACAGGGCGAGGCTGCGGACGCCGCTCGCCGTGATGACGATCGATAGCGCGTACGCGGGCTGAAACCCGATCCAGGTGCCCAAACGCTCCTCGGGCACCAGCACCAGGGGCCCGACGAGCAGCAACACGCATGCCAGCGCGAAGTCGGCCGTCGCGACCGCGGAACCGAGAGGTCGACGCTGCACCAGTGTCGCCGTGCTCACGCCGAGTGACGCCATGACCGCGAGCGTCCAGCAGGCTAGGTAAGCGGTCGGGCGTGGTGACGTCGTCACGCCCGCGTGGACGGACGGAACCATCTGCGCGACCGTTCCCACCCGAACACCGGTGACGAAGTATGAGAATGCCCGCTCAACGCCAGCCCCGGTCGTCGGCATTCCCGTGGCCCGACGCCAGCTCGTCCAGCCCTTCATGTGCTCCGTCCGACTGGTGCTCCAAAGTTCGCGGATCCGTTGGGTCACAGCGCCCCGTCGCAGCCCGACGATGACGGTACTTGAACCGCAGCCGTCGTAGACCGCAGGGAGGTGACCAACGGCCCGCGACCGCCGTACCGGCTGGTGACGTGCGGGTACGGGGGCCACGCGTGACGGTAGGGCGAATGGTCGATGTGTCGGCGGCGACCGGTGAAAGGGCACCCGCTGAGCAGGACCGGCGCCGGCGAGTAGAGGGACTCACCAGGAGGTCGGTGACAGCTCCTTTGAAAGCTGGCCGGCTACACGAGCCGCGATTGATGGGGAGAAAACATGACATATGAGATCGCAGGTTATACACCATCCCGATCCACTACCGATCGGACCCATGTGCGACGCGCTGCAGACCGGGAACGACGGGTGCTCGGCGTCGACATCAACACCGTGCTGCTCGCCGCCGAGGTGTCCGACACCACGCGGGCCGAACTGCTCATCGTCGCGCCGGTCCCGGCTCAGGTGCCGCTACCCACGGAGGTCTTCGACGAGCTGCGCGGCCGCGACGTCAAGGTGCGGGTTCTCTTCGGGTCCGGCACACAGCCCTTGACGGACCCGGTAGCGACTCTGGCACGCGAGGGGATTGCGCTACCAGCTCCGCTTGCCCTGCCGCATTTCCTCCTGGTGCGCGACCGTACGGCGGTCTACCTGCCGCAACAGGATCCGGGGCGCCCGGGGAACGGCCGGCTGACCCGCGTTCACAGCGTCGTGCTGGGCGACTCCCTGGCGACGGCGTGGGGCCTGATGTGGGACACCGCGTCGCGGCGGGCACGGCACGCTCGGACGGCCGCGACGGTCGACGACGGCGAGGAGCTGATCCGCGCGCTGAGCGACGGCCTGACCGACGATCAGGCGGCAGCGACGCTGCACATGAGCCGGCGCACCTTCGCCCGGCGTGCCTCCGAGATGATGCATCGACTTCACGCGCGCACGCGTTTTCAGGCCGGTGTCCACGCTGCGCGGCGCGGCTGGGTCTGATCGAAGGGCCCGGTAGGGCGCCGGCCAGTGCCGCCCACTGCACGCAGGACCTCCAGGCCCGCCGAAAGACGTCGAACCCCGGTCCGAGATGCGGTCGCGGTCTGCTGAGATGGAGAGGTGACCGGTGACGATCTGACGGTGCATGCCCGCCAGCCAGCGCGAACCCGTATCGGCCGGGGTCTGGCCCCCCATCACGCGGCGTGTCGGCGCGCGCTGGCCAGCTCGGGGAACCGCGCTTCCCACAGATGGCGAACCTGCGGAGGCAACACCAGGTTCGGCGTAGGCCCTCGCAGGTCGTCGAGCCGGTCGGCGACCATGTAGGGCCGCTGGTCGGCGTAGCGGGAGCCCGCCGGCGCTCCGGCGGTGTCGGCACCCATGATCGGCCGGCCTCCTCAGGCCGTTCCTGATGACTACACCAAGACCCACGGTAGTCGATGCTGCTGCTGCGGCGGAAGGTCGCGCCTGCCGTGTCGGGCTCGTCCCGTCCCCCAATCGATGTCGGCGGAGACGTCACGCGGCGCAGGAGTCAAACCGGCCAGCCCGACAGGGTAAGCGCTTGACCATCCGCGGTGACGAGCCCGGTGATGGAGAAGATCGCAAACTCGGGATGAGGCGGCAGGGCGCGGGACGGGTCGCACTTCGAACGGCCGATTTTTCTGCTCATACGGATTTTTCGACCTGTCCTGGCGCGGCGCTGACGACCAACCTGCGAAGTTGGCGGCGGGCGCGATAGCCGCCCACCCCGAACTCTCGCCCGATATTCGACTGGGCGGTGGCGTGCCGCGAGCAGGGACCTGAGCGAGAATGGGCCAGTTCGAACTCCGTGCAACCCTGGAAGGAACCTCCCTTGGCCGGTGGACTCGTAGCCCTGCTGGATGACGTGGCGGTGCTGGCCCGAGCCGCTGCCGCGTCGATCGATGACATCGGGGCGGCCGCCGCGAAGGCCGGCGCCAAGGCTGCGGGCGTCGTCGTCGACGATGCTGCCGTCACGCCGCAGTACGTACGGAACCTGACGGCCGAGCGTGAGTTGCCGATCATCAAGCGTATTGCCCTGGGGTCGCTGCGCAACAAGTTCTTCATCATCCTGCCGGCGGTGCTGCTGCTCAGTCAGTTCGTGCCCTGGCTGCTCACTCCGATCCTCATGCTCGGCGGCGCGTACCTCTGTTACGAAGGCGCGGAGAAGGTGTGGGCCAAGATCGCCCATCACGATGCCCACGGCGCGGGCGAGGAAAAGGTGCAGGACGAGACGACACTGGTGTCCGGGGCGGTACGAACCGACCTGATCCTCTCGGCGGAGATCTTGGTCATCACCCTCAACGAGGTGATCGATGAGGCCTTCTGGTCCCGCCTGGCGATCCTGGCTGTCGTCGCCGTCGTCATGACCGTCCTGGTGTACGGCGCGGTGGCCCTGATCGTGAAGATGGACGACGCCGGGCTGCGCCTGTCGCAACGTTCCGGCGCCGTCGCCACGTTCGGTCGCGGTCTGGTGAGGGCGATGCCGGTAGTCCTCACCGTGCTGACGGTGGTCGGCACCGCGGCGATGCTGTGGGTGGGCGGGCACATCCTGCTGCTGGGCACGAACGAGCTGAACCTGCACTTCCTGTACGAGGCCGTGCACCACGTGGAGGTCGCCGCCCACGACGCCACGGGTGTTCTCGGCGGGCTCGTCGGCTGGCTCGTCAACACGGTGGCCAGCGCGATTCTCGGGCTGATCGTCGGAGCGCTGGTCGTGCTGGTCATGACTCTCACGCTCCACCGCCGCACGTCCAAGCCTGCGGCCGCGACTGCGGCGGGCACGACTCGTACTGACGGCACCGTCCCCGCTCAGCCGAGCCGTGCAGCTCAGCATCGCGACGCTCCTGCGAACCGCGCGCCACGCGGTTGACCGCCGGATCATCGCTGCTCGACCACGGGGGCCAGGCGTTCTGATGCTGAACCGCTCAGTGGACCGCAGCCGGGACCTCGCCGGGTGGCTGGTGACGCCGCTGTTCACCCTTGTGGCCGCGCCGGTACTCGCCTGCGTCGCCGGCGTGCTGGCGACCTTCGCGGCCGGGAACGACGGGACGCCGGCGCTGTGCGCGGAGAGCAAGGCCTACAACCTGTGCGAGGAGACGATCCTCGGTGTGGCCGCCCTGCATGTGGCGATTGCCGGCGGCATCTGGTTGCTGCTCTGGGTGCTCCCCTGGTGGCGGGGCCTCCGGACCGCCCGGGTCGTGCTCGCCGTCGCCGCCACCGTCGTGCTGGTGCTGCTGCCGGTGCGGATGGCGGCATAGGCCGAGGCGCTGCGGCCCGCGTCGACGGGCTTCTCGTCCGCGACGCCCGGCGCCGGGCCGATGATCGGGCGTCGTCCGGGCCGGGAGCGAGGTGCGAGGGCGTCCCGCTCGGCGGGGTGCGGCCAGCCGGGAGGTGGCACGACGCCGCGCACCGAGCCGTCCATCGACGTTCATCCAACAGATCGATGTGCGTAAGCTCCGCCCGATCAGATCTGGGGAACCTACCGAGGAGGTTCCATGGATCGTCGAGCGATGTTGCGGGCCACTGTTGTCGGTGCGGGCGCTGTCGCCCTGCCGTTCACGGCGTGGTCGGCGGCTTACGGAGCGCCGGCGCAGAACGCCGCCGGCCCCTACGGCGGGCTGCTGTCCGCCGACGCCAACGGCATCCAGTTGCCGGCCGGCTTCACCAGTTCGATCGTCGCGCGTTCCCGCCAGACGGTGCCGGGGACGTCGTACACCTGGCACGACGCTCCGGACGGCGGCGCGGTGTTCCCGAACGGCACCGGGTGGATCTACGTGTCGAACTCCGAAGTGTCGGCCGGTGCGGGCGGCGGTGCGTCACGTCTCCTCTTCAACTCCAGCGGTGCCGTGATCGGGGCGTCGCGGATCCTCTCCGGCAGCAACAACAACTGCGCCGGCGGGAAGACGCCGTGGAACACCTGGCTGTCCTGCGAGGAGGTGTCCCGGGGCCGGGTCTTCGAGACGTACCCGCTCGGCGGGACCGCCGTGGCGCGTCCCGCGATGGGCCGGTTCAAGCACGAGGCGGCCGCAGCCGACCCGGTCCGCCGGGTCGTCTACCTGACCGAGGACGAGAGCGACGGCAAGTTCTACCGGTTCGTGCCGACCACCTGGGGCGACCTCTCTGCCGGAACCCTCCAGGTCCTCCGCGCCGGTACGGCCACCTCGGGCACGTTCACCTGGGCCACCGTGCCCGACCCGGACGGCTCGCCCACGCCGACCCGGCAGCAGGTGTCCGGCGCGAAGACGTTCAACGGTGGCGAGGGCTGTCACTACGCGGACGACACCGTCTGGTTCACCACGAAGGGCGACAACCGGGTGTGGCAGGTCAACCTGGCGGCCGGCACGTACGAGCTCGCCTACGACGACAGCCTGGTCACCTCCGGCACCGCACCGCTGACCGGTGTCGACAACATCACCGGGTCCACTGCCGGTGACCTGTACGTCGCCGAGGACGGCGGCAACATGGAGATCTGCATGATCACGCCGGACGACAAGATCTCCGTCTTTCTGCGGATCACCGGGCAGAGCGGTTCGGAGATCACGGGACCGGCGTTCACCCCGGCCGGGGACCGGCTGTACTTCTCGTCGCAACGCGGCACGAGCGGCTCGTCCTCCGGCGGCATCACCTACTGCGTCACCGGTCCGTTCCGCCGATGACGGGTTCCCGGCCGCGCTGACCCGCGCGGGCTCCGGGTGGCCGTTCGCGACAGCCGGGGCCGGCGGGCAGCGGCACAGCCGGGAGGGACCTGTCACTTCCCTCCCGGCCGCGGCGTCCCGCCGGTCAGCCGACCGTCGCCACCTGTGCCCGCGGGGCGAGGTGGCGGGCGTACGCGCCGGTGGTGAAGAACGCCGGCAGGTCCTCGCCGAGCGCGGTGTCCTCCACGATCCGCGCCGCCTGCCCGGCGCGCTCGCGGTCGGCGTCGTCGCGGCCGGCGGTCAGCGCGGCCAGTTCCTCGGCGAGGATCGACCGGACGAGGTCCTCGGTGACGCAGCCGCCGCCGGCCAGCGGGGTGCGGTGGTGCAGCCACTGCCAGACCTGGCAGCGGGCGATCTCGGCGGTCGCCGCGTCCTCCATCAGGTTCCACAGTGCCACCGCTCCGGTGCCGGCGAGCCAGGCGTCGACGTAGCGCAGCGCGACCGCGATGTCGGACCGTAGCCCGGCGGCGGTGACCTGGCCCGGGGTCTTGTCGACGGCGAGCAGGTCGGTGGCGGTGACGTCGACGTCGTCGCGGAGCCGGTCGAGCTGGTTCGGGCGGTCGCCCAGCACCGCGTCGAACTCCTCCCGGCAGGTGTCGACCAGGCCCGGGTGTGCGACCCAGGAGCCGTCGAATCCGTCGCCGGCCTCGCGCCGCTTGTCCGCGCGTACCCGGCGCAGCGCCGTCTCGTTGACCTCGGCGTCGCGGCTGGGGATGACCGCGGCCATGCCGCCGATCGCGTGCGCGCCGCGCCGGTGGCAGGTCGCGACGAGCAGTTCGGTGTACGCGCGCATGAACGGCACCGTCATGGTGACCTCGGAGCGGTCCGGCAGGACGAAGTCCGGCCACTGCCCGAAGTTCTTGATGATGCTGAAGATGTAGTCCCACCGCCCGGCGTTGAGCCCTGCCGAGTGCTCCCGCAGCTCGTAGAGGATCTCCTCCATCTCGAAGGCGGCGGTGATCGTCTCGATCAGGGTGGTGGCCCGGATGGTGCCCTGGGGCAGGTCGAGGTACCGCTGGGCGAAGACGAACACGTCGTTCCACAGCCGCGCCTCGCGGTGGCCCTCCAGCTTCGGCAGGTAGAAGTAGGGGCCGGCGCCGATGTCGAGCTGCCGGCGGGCGCAGTGGAACAGGTACAGGCCGAAGTCGAAGAGGCTGGCGGAGATCGGGCGCCCGTCCACCACGACGCCCTTCTCCACCAGGTGCCAGCCGCGCGGCCGGACCACGATGGTGGCCGGGTCGTCGCCGAGGGCGTACCGCTTGCCGCGCGCGTCGGTGAAGTCGATCCGCCGGTCCAGCGCGTCGATCAGGTTGAGCTGCCCGGAGATGACGTTGTGCCAGGTGGGGGCGGTGGCGTCCTCGAAGTCGGCGAGCCACACCTGCGCCCCCGAGTTGAGCGCGTTGACTGTCATCTTGCGGTCGGTGGGCCCGGTGATCTCGACCCGCCGGTCCAGCAGGCCGGGCGCGGGTGGTGCGACCCGCCAGGTGGGGTCGGCGCGGATCGCGGCGGTCTCCGGCAGGAAGTCGGGCAGCTGACCGGTGGCGTAGCGGTCGCGGCGGGCGCGGCGGGTGTCCAGCAGGGCCACGCGGCGGGCGGCGAACTCGCTGTCCAGCGCCACCAGGAACTCCAACGCCCCGGGGGTGAGGACCTCGTCGAACCGTTCCGTTATCGGGCCGATGATCTGGTGTCTCATCGTAGTTGCGGCGTGGAGCCCGGCCGTTCAACTCAGGGCCGGAAGGAAGCGCCGCTCCCTCCTCTCAGGAGATCGGCTTACACAATGGACTGGTACGGTGTGATCCGTGAAGGGGGTGGTGAAGCGGGCGTACCGGTACCGCTTCTATCCGTCTCCGGAGCAGGCCGAGCAGTTGAACCGCACGTTTGGGTGCGTTCGCGTGGTCTTCAACCGGGCGTTGGGGGAACGCACGCGGGCGTGGGTGGTTGACCGGCGCCGCACCACCTACGTGCAGACGTAGGCGTGGCTGGCCGAGTGGAAGCGCACGCAGGAGTTGGCCTTTCTCAACGACGTCAGTTCGATCCTCGCCGCTGGGCTGGCGGAGAGGTGAAAGGCCTGCGGAGCTGACGTAAGGCCGCACAGGAGTCCTTCCTACGGGCAGTCGGCGATGAAACAGGAAACTCCACCGGTGACGGTGGGGAATTCCGGCCCTTCGGCCGGGAGGACGTCAAGCGAACTGCTCCTCCTCGGTGGAGCCGCGCAGCGCGGTGGTCTCGGCCGCCGGGTTGAGCACGGTGCTGATCAGGTCGAAGTAGCCGGTCCCGACCTCCCGCTGGTGCTTGACCGCGGTGTAGCCTGCCGCCTCGGCGGCGAACTCCCGCTCCTGCAACGCGACGTACGCGGACATGCCCTCGGTGGCGTAGCCGCGGGCCAGGTCGAACATCGAGTGGTTGAGCGCGTGGAAACCGGCCAGGGTGATGAACTGGAATTTGTATCCCATGTGGCCCAGCTCCCGCTGGAACTTGGCGATCGTCGCGTCGTCGAGGTGCTTGCGCCAGTTGAACGACGGCGAGCAGTTGTAGGCCAGCATCTGGTCCGGGTACTCGGCCTTGATCGCCTCGGCGAACCGGCGGGCGACCTCCAGGTCCGGGGTGCTGGTCTCCATCCACAGCAGGTCGGCGTGCGGCGCGTAGGCCAGGCCCCGGGCGATGCACGGCTCGATGCCGTCGCGGACCCGGTAGAAGCCTTCGGCGGTGCGCTCGCCGGTGACGAACGGCTGGTCCCGCTCGTCCACGTCCGTGGTGAGCAGGGTGGCGGCCTGTGCGTCGGTGCGGGCGACGACCACCGTCGGGACGCCGGCCACGTCCGCGGCCAGCCGCGCCGCTTCGAGGGTACGGATGTGCTGGCCGGTCGGGACCAGGACCTTCCCGCCGAGGTGGCCGCACTTCTTCTCGGCGGCGAGTTGGTCCTCCCAGTGCACCCCGGCGGCGCCGGCCGCGATCATCGCGGTCATCAGCTCGTAGGCGTTGAGCGGGCCGCCGAACCCGGCCTCGGCGTCGGCGACGATCGGCGCCAGCCATCGGGTCGCGTCGGTGTCGCCCTCGGCGGTGGTGATCTGCGCGGCGCGCAGCAGCGCGTTGTTGATCCGGCGAACCACCGCCGGCACCGAGTTGGCGGGGTACAGGCTCTGGTCGGGGTAGGTGTGCCCGGCCAGGTTGGCGTCCGCGGCCACCTGCCAACCGGACAGGTAGATCGCCTTCAGGCCGGCGCGGACCATCTGCACCGCCTGGTTGCCGGTGAGCGCGCCCAGCGCGTGGACGTAGTCCTCGGTGTGCAGCAGCCGCCACAGCCGGTCCGCGCCGTGCCGGGCCAGGGTGTGTTCCTCCTGGATCGCGCCGCGCAGGCGGATCACGTCCTCGGGGCGGTAGCTGCGCCGTACCCCGCGCCAGCGGGGGGCGGTCTCCCACTCGGTACGCAACTGCTCGACGGCGTTCGGCATGACGTGTCCCTTCTGTGGTGGCCGGCGGCGGAGGACGTGAGCCGGGCCGGTGTGGCGCCCACGGTCACACGGGCCCGGTGGCCGGGGCGAGAGACGGAATCAGCCAAGTTCTGGGAATTTCCGGCGGTGGTTTGCGAAGTTGCGAACAGATATATTCGCAGCCTGTTAAGGACCGGCGGCACGCAGCGGGAGGTGACGGCGATCGCCAAGACGTTCGCCGGCGCCCGGCTGCGCCGGCTCCGGGAGGAACGCGGGCTGAGCCAGTCCCACCTGGCGCGACTGCTGGCCATCTCGCCGAGCTACCTCAACCAGATCGAGCACGACACCCGGCCACTGACGGTGCCGGTGCTCATGCGCATCACCGAGGTGTTCGGCGTGGACCCGACCGTCTTCGCCCCACGGGACACCCCACGCCTGGTCGCCGGGTTACGGGAGGCGCTGTCCGGCCGGGTCGGCGTCGCCGACCTCACCGAACTCGCCACCCGGCTGCCCGAGGTCGCCGAGTCGGTCATCGACCTGCACCGCCGCTACCGGCAGGCCGACGAGCAACTCGCCGAGCTGCTCGGCGACCGCGAGACGGCGGGCCGCAGCCCGCACGACCGGGTGACCGAGTTCTTCTACCGGCGGCAGAACTACGTACCGGAACTCGACGAGGCCGCCGAGCGGCTGGCCGGGACGGTCGGGCTGCGCCGGGGCGAGGTCCGTGCCATGCTGCAGGACCGGCTGGCCGACCGGCACGGCGTGCACGTACGCCACGACGACGCCCTCGCGCTCGGCGACGAGCTGCACCGCTACCGCCCGCAGACCCGCACCCTGCACCTGTCGGCGTCGTTGCGGGCCGGGCAGGAGGCGATGCGGATGGCGGCGCAGATCGCGCTGCTGGAGTACGCCGACGTGATCGACGAGATCGTCGAGCAGGAGCGCTTCGACGACACGCAGACCCAGATCCTCACCCGAGTCGGCCTGGCCAACTACTTCGCCGCCGCGTTGATCCTGCCCTACGAGCGGTTCCTGGCCGCCGCGGAGCGGCGCAGGTACGACATCGACCTGCTCACCCAGCACTTCGCGATGGGCTGGGAGACGGTGTGCCACCGGCTCAGCACACTCCAGCGCCCTCGCGCCCGCGGGGTGCCGTTCTCCTTCGTCCGGGTCGACCGGGCCGGCAACATGTCCAAACGCCAGTCCGCCACCGGGTTCCCGTTCTCCCACACCGGCGGCACCTGCCCCCTGTGGAACGTCTACGAGGCGTTCGGCGCGCCCGGCCGGGTCGTCGTGCAGGTCGCCGCGATGCCCGACGGGCAACGCTACCTGTGGATCGCGCGCACCATCACCCGCCACCACGGCGGCTACAACCAGCCGGGCAAGGTCTACGCGGTCGGGCTGGGCTGCGAGACCCGTCATGCGGACCGGCTCGTCTACTCGGCCGGCATGGACCTGCACGCGGCCGAGGCGGCCACCCCGATCGGCCCCGGCTGCAAGACCTGCGAGCGGATGACCTGCCCCCAGCGCGCGGCGGCTCCGATCAGCGGACGGCTCGACCTGGACGAGAACCGCAGCACGTTCATCCCGTACCCGCTGAAGGGGGCGGGGTTCGTGGGTGGTGCTGCGGGTACGGGTGGCCGCGCGGAGATCAGTACCGGTCGCGGAGGATCCGTTTCATCTGGGTGATCTCCTCTTCCTGCGACTGCACGATCTGGCCGCAGAGGGCGATGATCTCCGGGTCGGTGATGTCGGACTCCTGGCAGACGAGGACCGCCCGGGAATGGTGGGGGATCATCGACTTGAGGAAGTTCTCGTTGCCCACGAAGGGTTCGGTGCGCACCGCCGCGAAACCGGCGACGAAGAGGGCACCCAGCACCGAGTAGAGCACGATGTTGAGACGTCGATCGGTGAACATCTGATGCATGACGCCCATCATGATCACACCCATGACGGCGACCATGATCACCGACATGTAGAAATTGCTCAGATTGAGAAAGAAGTCTGACCACCTGCGGATCTGGGACAGCGTGAGGACGAACATGACGGCCAGGCTGATCAGCAGGACCAGACCGAAGCGGATGTAGTTGCCTCTCATTTTCCCTCCGGCCGTGATGGTTGGTTCCGTCCAGGTTCGCCCAGACTAAGGCCGCCACCCGCTCCGATCCTCACGATGGGCGAACCCGTCCTCCCCGTCCTCCCCGTCGCGCCATCTGCCGTACCTGTTGATTCGCCTCGTCCACGGAGCAGCCGGTGGCCCGCATCAGGTCACTGGCGGTCACCCGCACCTGGGTCGCGACGGAGGCGGCGAAGTTCTGCAGTCCGCCTTCCACGGCTCGGCCCGCCTCGTCGGCCGCCCGCAGGATGTGCCGCCGGGTTCGGTCGTGCGGCTTGTCGGCCCCTACCTCCCGCTGCAACTGCTGTACGGCGTCCGCGAGCGCCGCCACGGCGTCGGGAAGATGATCAGGGATCTTCTCCCCGTACTCCACCATCGTCGCCGATTGCCGGGCGAGGTTCTGGCTGTCGGTGATGGCGCGGGTCAGGTGCGCGACGCCGTGGGCGTACCGTTCGTAGTGCTGCCGCCAGTGCCACCTCGCCGGCGCGACCGTGACCACCTCCTCCGCGCCGCTGAGCGCCTCGCGGAGCCGCTCCACGTCCGGTCCCATGGCACGCAGGCCGTCCATCGCCCGCGCGGCGCGGCCCGCCTCCCTGGTCCGCATCGCCGCCTCGGTCTCCCGGAGGTACCCCGCGAGCGCGTCGAAGACCGGTGATGCCGCCCGGCGCATGACGCGCAGCGGATGCAGTGGCAGCAGCACCGCCACCACCAGCAGACCCACCAGGCTTCCGGTCGCGGCGTCGACGATCCTGGGCAGTTCCAGGTTCTGCTGGCTGGAGGAGAGCGTGGCGATCAGGACCGCCGTACCACCCACCTGGCTGACCACGGTGCCGCCCCGGCCGGTGAGTCCGAGGGCCACCCCGATGGCCAGGGCGACGATGACACCCGTCTGCCACGGGCCGGTGCCGATGAGCAGGACCAGCCCGTCGCCGATGGCGATGCCCAGGCCCACCCCGAACAGCAGTTCGACCGTACGGCGTGTGCGCTGCCCGATCGCCGCGGCGATCGTGCCGACCGCGGCCGTCGGTGCGAAGACCGGATTCGGGTTGCCCAACAGGGTTGACGCCAGCCACCAGGACAGCGCCGCCGCCAGACCGGCCTGTGCCGCGATCAGCGCGATGATCTCCAGTTGACGCAGCCGCAATCGTCCCGCCCGGCTTGCCCGACTTCGGGTGCCGGTGATCAGGTTCCAGGCCCGGCGAGCCAGCACGACCAGCGGCGCCGGGCTGCCCCGCTTCGGCGGTGGTTCAGTCACGGCCGCGACTACCCGTCAGAAAGCCGCTGAATCGCGCATCCGGGTGCCGGACCCGGGCGCGTCGGCACCCTTCCATGCCTGCTTGCCGCCCCGGACTTCTACGCCTTCCACCGGGGGCAGCGGGATCTGCGGTGAAGCGACCGGGTCGTCTACTCGCCGGGCGTGCCGGTGTACCGCACGTTCGCGCAACGCTCTTCGGTAGGTTCGGCGCATGAGTGACGACACCTTCCGGTCGGTGGAGATCGAGCGCACCAGCGTGGGCAGGTACGTCGTGCGCAACGCCCGTGGCGGCGAGCTGTCGATGGGTGCGGGGGAGGACGCGACCTTCACGCCGGTGGAACTGCTGCTGGCGGCGCTCGGCGGCTGCACCGCCGTGGACGTCGACCACGTGACCAGCCGCCGCGCCGAACCGACCGGATTCGCGGTCTCGGTGAGCGGCGACAAGATCCGTGACCCGGAAGCCGGGAACCGGATGGAGAACCTCACCGTCACCTTCGCGGTGACGTTCCCGGCGGGTGCGGACGGCGACCGGGCCCGCGAGGCGCTGCCGCGTTCGCTGCGGCAGTCCCACGACCGGCTCTGCACGGTCTCCCGGACCGTGGAGCTGGGCACGCCGGTCTCCATCGTGGACGCGACCGACACGGGTTCGGCCGGGCCGCGATAGCCGGTCAGTCGCGGGGCAGCACGCCCAGGAGGGGCGCGGTCAGGGCCGTGTTCAGCGACTCCGCCATCTCCAGGTGCAGGCGGGCCAGTTCGGGCGCGGCCTGGTAGGCCGCCGCCAGGCTCGGCGGCGGTGTGCGGTACGCCGACAGCGCGCCGGCCAGCACCATGGTCTGGAGGCTGAACAGCGTCGCCTTCTCGCCCAGCTCGGGCAGGTGCCTGCCCATCAGGCCGGTACGCGGGCGTGCCAGCCGGTCGAACGGTTCGACGTGAACCTGCCCCGGCACGCGGTGGAGACGGTGCTGGCGCTGCTCGCCCGGCTCGGAGCGGTCGTCCACGACACCGCCGTCGCCGACGGCCACCTCGACGTGAGCGGCACCCTGCCGTCCGCCCGGGCGGCGACGGACGCGTTCCGGCGATAGGATCACCGGCGCCCGCCGCCGCCCGTACCCGTTGGAGCCCCGCTGTCAGCGCAGCCGGCCACCCACCCCGCCCGGCGTGTCCGCCGGGTGCTGGCAGTCGTGTGCCTGCTCGTCGTGGCCGGGCTGCCCGCCGGGTCGTCGGGCGCCGGCACGACCGGCACGGGAGTGCTGCGGGTGCTCCAGATGAACCTGTGCAACAGCGGCCGGGCCGGCTGCTACTCCGGGCGGGCCGTCCGCCAGGCCGTCGACGTGATCGCCGCCGAGGCGCCCGACGTGGTCACGCTCAACGAGATCTGCCGCGACGACGTGGTGACGCTGGAGCGAACGCTGCGGGCCGCGCGGTCCGGCGGCACCGTGGTGTCCGCGTTCCAGGCCGCAGGTGACCGGCCCTCCGGTGGTCCCACCCGGTGCAACAACGGCGAGCCGTACGGGATCGGCCTGCTGGCCCGCCTCGACGACGGTGACGCCCGGCCGTCGGTGCACCGGGGGACCTATCCGGCGCAGGACCTCGCAGACCCGGAGGAACGGGTGTGGCTGTGCGTCCGGGCCGCCGGGCTGCACGCGTGCACCACGCACCTGGCGAACACCAGTGCCCAGGTCGCGCTGGCCCAGTGCGGGCAGCTGCTCGGCACCGTGGTGCCCGGGGTCCGGGGCGACGCGGTGAGCGCGCCGACCGTCGTCGGCGGTGACCTCAACCTGCGTGCCGGCGGCACACCGGACGTGCGGTCCTGCGTGCCGGTGGGCTACCGCCGGATCGACGACGGGGCCCGGCAGCAGATCCTGGCGTCGAGCGGCGTGACGATCTGCTGCCGCCGCGCGGTGGACATGCGCGGTGCGACCGACCATCCGGCACTGCTGGCGACCATGATCCGTTCGTGGTCACCGCCGCCACCGGGACTGTACTGACCGCCATCGGGACGCGCGGGGTGGGCGCACGGAACGATCCCGGTGACGGTGGGAGCGGCCGCCGTACCCAGTCGCATGCCACCTGGCACCAGGTAGCGCGCGCCGATGCTGATCGCATTGGCGAACACCAGCGCGATCGCCAGGATCACGACGCACGCAGCGCTGTCCGGGCGCCCGGCGCGCTGCTCGGGACCGTCGTCGTGGCGGCAGGACGCCGGGCGTCGGTGGCCGTGGCGGACACGGCGGGTACACCCCAGCGCGATCACGGCGAGTAGAGCCGTGGGGTACAGCCTCGAACCTCGTCAGGACCGGGCGCACGCTTGATGGCGCCCGCGCCGCTGGTTATGCTCCGCGCAGCGTCGCGTGCCGGTGGCAGACCGTGTCAGGCATGGAGGCGCCGGATCGAAGGGAGTACGACGATGACACTCGTCGTCCCTTCGCCCCCGCCTCATGGCTGAGGGCGAACAGACCAGGCTGGTGGCCTGGAGCCGCGAGATGCGAGCCGTCCACGGGCGGCTGCGCGAGGCGCTGGAGGTGACCCGGCGGGCGCTCGCCGGCGGTGAGCCGGCCCGCCCGGCGACGCGTGACCTGCTGTTGTTCTGCCACGGGTTCTGCGCGGCGCTGACCGCGCACCACGAGGGCGAGGACCGGAGTCTCTTCCCGGCGATCGCGGCGCGGCATCCCGAGCTGCGCGACACGCTGGACCGGCTGCGGCAGGACCACTCAATGATCGGGTACCTGCTGACCGGGCTGAGCGCGGCGGTGGCCCGCGACGCCCCGCCCGGGGAGCTGGCCCGGCACGTGGAGGGAGTGGCGGCGATCATGGAGTCGCACTTCCGGTACGAGGAACGGCAACTGCTCACCGTGCTGGAGACGCTCTCGCTGGACGCCGACCCGGGCGACGTGTTCGGGCCGTTGTGACGGCGGCCGGGGCCCGGCGGGACGTGCACCGCCGGGCTCCGACCGGGCAGTCAGTCCAGGCCGCAGGTGGCGAGCGCGTCCAGGTCCGGCCGTTGGGCGCCGACCCGGTTGAACGCGATCTCGATGCGGTCGAGCGCCGCGACGCGCTTGCTGCGCAGCGGGCCGAGGACGGCGTTGTCGATGAACGCCGGTCCGCCCTCGGGGCGTACCGCGAGCCGGGCGAGGCGGGCGTTCGCCTCGGCGATCTGCTTGTCCAGCGTGGCCAGTTCGGCCTGCACCTGGGCCGCGGCAGCCGCCGGGACGTCCGGCAGCGTGACCCGGGGGCAGTCGACCGTCCGCGCCGCACCGCCGGCGTCGCCGTTCTGCCCCCCGGCGTCGCCGTTCTGGCCTCCCACGTCGCCGTTCTGGCCGCCGGTGCCGCCCTGGGCTCCGCCGTTGACGGCGCTCGGCACGCCCGGGGCGTTGAGCGAGCAGGTGGCGAGCGCGTCCAGATCGGGGCGCTGCGCGCCGATCCGGTTGAAGGCGATCTCGATCCGGTCGAGCACGGCGATCCGCTTGCTGCGCAACGGGCCGAGGATCGCGTTGTTGACGAAGTTCGGGCCGCCCTCGGGCCGGACCGCGAGCCGGGCCAGCCGCTCGTTCTGCCGGGCGATCTCCTGGTCCAGGTTGGCCAGCTCCCGTTCCACCTGGGCCGATGCCGCTGCCGGTACGGCGGGCAGCTTGTCGCGTACGGTCGGGCAGTTCACGGTCTGCGCGGCGGTGGTGGCCGGGCGGCCGTTCTCGCCCGCCGACGCCAGTTGCAGCCCACCGGCGAACAACAGCGCCGCGAGGACGCCCACCCCGCCGACTTTCAGGACCGCGGTCCTGCGCGTACCCCTGGTCATGCACCTCTCCTCTGGTCGACCGGGAGGGCCGGCGCGGCGGTTGCCGCCCCGTCTCCACGGTGCGAAGTGACGACTGGAGGAATCGTGCTCGTGCCCGCTCCGGCATCGCGGTTCCGGCCGATGTTCCGGTCGGCAGTGGATACGGACGGCGCGTCGGGATCGTTCAGTGCGACAGAGGTTTGACCGCCAAGCATCGAGGACTCCCTCGCGTACGGCAACGGCACGTTGAGCAACGGCACGTTGAGCAACGGCACGCAGAGCGGCAACGGTGACCGTAACGGCTTCAAGCTCGGCGGCGAGGACATCGCGGTGAACCACACCGTCCGGCGAACCATCGCGTACCGCAACGGCAAGCACGGGTTCACGTACAACCGCAACCCGGGCACCATGACGATCTCGAACAACCTGAGCATCGACCGCTGCGGCACGTACAACGGTGCCCTGGCCCGGTCCCTCACCACCGACGGCCGCCTCACGGTGACCCTGGGCGGCCGCCCCGTCTCCCTCTAGCTGCGGGTCGCGGCATGCCCGTTCGCGCCGAGTCATCTGGGTGAGCTGACAGGTGCCGTTCGAGATGGTCGATGCGGTCCTCGATCAGACCCGTTGTGTGCAGCGGCGGCGGCGTGCGGGTCTATCCCGCCTCCGGCTACTTCGTCACGCACCCGCCGCCGGAGCCGACGTTCCTGATCGGGTACGCGGCGCTGCCCACCGCCCGGATCAGCGAGGGAGTGGCGCTGCTGGCCGGCGCGGTACGGGAAGCGACGGCTCGGGTGAACCGGGGCCGGCGGAACCGGTCCCGCTGGGCGTACGGCACTGTGCAGTCGAACACCGCCTTGGCGGTGCGCCCGTCGGCGGACAGCGACCGGGAGTAGCCGGTGTGCTGGCTCGGGTCCAGCGGGAAGCCCTCCCGGTCGGCAAGCACCCGCAGGTCCTGGTCGGCCTGGAACCGGGTCACCATGGCCCACCACGATCCTGGTCGGACTCCACGTCGACGTCCTCGTCCACGCAGAGCACCAGCTCGTCTTCGCCCGGCTCGTGGACACCGGTGCGTTCGACCGGCACCTGCGCCGGCTGCGCGCCGAGTTCCAGCGCCGCGGCCGGGCGGTACGCCAGCATGTCGCGCGCCACCTGCCCGGCGTGGCGCCGCTCGACGCCAGCGGCGGTCTCCAGGCCTACCTGGTGCTGCCCCGTTGGTGCGCTGAGGAGTCCATGGTGGCCGCGGCGCCGGTCCGTGCTGGTGCGCGGCGGCCGGTTCTACGCCCTGCGCGCCGACGACCGGCCACCGGCACTGGTCATCGGGTATGCCGGGGTACGCGGCGCCGAGTTGGGACGAGGACTGGCCGGGGTCGCCGCCCCTACCGCGACGTCACCGCGCGCCACGAGACACGTGTCGACGTGCGGCGGGCCGCCGATTCCGACCGAAGGACCGGCTTGACAGCGTGATCGTCGCTTAGGTTAGCCTAACCTCCGTGACGAGCAGAACGGTGCGAGCCGACGGCTTGAGCGCCAACGACCTGCGGCTGGGCTACCACGGCACGACAGTGGTGCACGACGCCGCCATCACGCTGCGGCCCGCAGCAGTTACCGCGTTGGTCGGCCCCAACGGCAGCGGCAAGTCGACGCTGCTGCGCGGGCTGGCCCGCCTGCACCCGCTGGAGCACGGCGAGATCGTGTTCGCCGACGGCACGCCGGCCCGGGCGCTGTCCGCCCGGGACTTCGCCAGGCGGGTCACGCTGCTCGCACAGAGCCGCCCCACCCCCAGCGGGGTGACGGTACGGGACGTGGTCGGCTACGGCCGGCACCCGTACCGGCAGCGGTGGCGCGCGAACGACCTCGACGGACCGGCCGCGATCGACCGGGCCATGCGGGTCACGGGCGTCGACGGCATGGCCGGCCGTCCGGTCGACGAGCTGTCCGGCGGCGAGCTGCAACGGGTCTGGCTGGCCACCTGCCTGGCCCAGGACACCGCGATCCTGCTGCTGGACGAGCCGACCACGTTCCTGGACCTGCGCTACCAGGTGGAGATCCTCGACCTGATGCGCGAACTCGCCGACACCGCCGGCGTCGCCGTCGGTGTGGTGCTGCACGACCTCAACCAGGCCGCCGCCGTCGCCGACCAGGTCGTGCTCCTGCACGAAGGCCGGGTCCGCGGCGCCGGCACTCCGCACGAGGTGTTCACCGAGGCGGCGCTCACCGAGGCGTACGGCATCCGCGTCGAGGTGACGGTCGACCCGCTCACCAACCTGCTCTCCACTCGTCCCGTCGGTCGGCACACGACCCGCGTCTCCGCCTGACCGACTCCTGCCCACAGAAGAGAAACCGATGTTGCGTACCCGTCTGACCCTGCTCGCCGCCGCCGCGGCGGGCGCGCTGCTGATCGCCGGCTGCGGCACCACCGAGGAGCCCGCCGCCGCACCGTCCCCCTCCGACGCCGCTCCCAGCGGCCCGGTCACCGTCACCGACAGCCGGGGCAAGACCATCACCCTCAAGAGCCCGGCGAGCAAGGTCGTCGGCCTGGAGTGGGGCGAGGTGGAGATGCTCGTCGGCCTCGGCGTGATGCCGGTCGGCGTGGCCGACCCGACGGGGTACGCCACCTGGGTGACCGCCGCCCCGCTCGACCCGGGCGTCAAGGACGTCGGCACCCGGGGTGAGCCGAGCGTCGACTCGATCGTCGCCCTCCAGCCGGACCTCGTGGTGATGGAGGCCGAGCGCGGCTCCGCCGTCGTCACCCAGCTGGAGAAGTACGTCCCGGTGCTGGTCACCAAGGGCAGCGACGCCGCCGACAACATCGGCCGGATGCGCTCGGACCTGAAGATGATCGCCACCGCGACCGGTCGTACCGAGCAGGCGGACAAGCTGCTCGCCGACTTCGACGCCGCCCTCGCCGACGGCAAGAAGAAGATCGCCGACGCCGGTGCGGCCGGCGAGCAGTTCGCCTTCGCCGACGGTTGGAAGGAGGGCAGCACCGTCTCCATCCGGATGTTCGGCCAGGGCGCGTTCGTGTCCCAGCTCGGCATCCAGCTCGGCCTCGAGAACGCCTGGACCGGCAAGACCGACGAGATGTGGGGCCTCGGTCAGACCGACGTCGAGGGCATGACCGTCCTCAAGGGCCAGGATCTGCACTTCTTCTACAACGCCTCGGACGGCACCGACGTCTTCGCCGACGGCCTCGCCGGCAACGCGATCTGGCGCTCCCTGCCGTTCGTGCAGCAGAGCAAGCTGCACAAGATGCCCAACGGCATCTGGACGTTCGGCGGCACGCTGTCCGCCAAGCAGTACATCGACGAACTCGTCAAGGTCTACACGGCTTGAGCGCGATGACCGCCCCCGCTCCACCGGGGCCGGCCACCCGGCCGGCCCCGGTCGGGCCGCCGCCCGCCCGGCGCAGCCGGGTCGCCGCCGCGTTCACCCTCGCCGCGGTGCTGCTCGTCACGATCACCGCGGTGCACCTCACCCAGGGCACGTCGTCGGTGGGGGCGCTGGACCTGCTCCGGCTGCTCACCGGCGGCGACGACGAGACCGCCCGGGTGCTGGTCGCCTCCCGTCTGCCCCGGCTGCTCACCGGGCTGGCCGTCGGTGCCGCGCTCGGTTTCGCCGGTGCGGCGTTGCAGTCGACCACCCGCAACCCGCTCGCCTCGCCGGACACGCTCGCCGTCAACGCGGGCGCGCACCTGGCGATCGTCGCCACCGCCGCGTTCGGGATCGCGCTGCCGGCGCTGCCCGCGGGCGGGCTGGCGTTCTGCGGCGGCCTCGCCGCCGCCTCCCTGGTCATGCTGCTCTCGGCCGGCGGCCAGGCCGCCACCACCCGGCTCATTCTCGCCGGCTCGGCCACCGCGATGGCGCTGGCCTCGCTGACCATGCTGCTCCTGCTGCTGTTCGAGCAGTCCACCATCGGCTTGTTCGCCTGGGGCAACGGCTCGCTCGTGCAGGGCGACCTGGTCGCGTTCACCCAGCTCGCCCCCGTGATCGGGGTCGCAGCGCTGCTGCTGGTGGCGCTCGGGCACCGGCTGGACCTGCTCGCCCTCGGCGACGACACCGCCACCGTGCTCGGGCTCAACGTACGCCGTACCCGGCTCTGGGTGGTGCTGCTCGCCGTGCTGCTCTCCGCTGCGGCGGTCACCCTCGCCGGGCCGATCGGGTTCGTCGGCCTCGGCGCTCCGGTGATCGTCCGGCTGCTCGGCCGGTGGGTGCCCGAGGTCCACCGGCACCGCATCCTGATGCCGCTGGCCGGCATCGTCGGCGTCGTCATCGTGCTCGGCTCCGACGTGCTGCTGCGCGCCGTCCTCGGCGGGCAGGCCGGTGTCGACGTGCCGACCGGCGTGGTGACCACACTCTTCGGCGCGGTGCTGCTGATCTGGTTGGCCCGCCGTCACCGCGACGCCGGACCCACCCGGCAGGCGCCGGGCGGCCACGCGGCAGTCCGCTCCCGCGGCTTCGTCGCGGTCGTCGTCGCGGCCTGCGCGGTCGTCGTCACCGCCGCGCTGGTGCTCGGCATGCTGGCCGGGGACACCTGGGTGCTGCTCGGCGACATCGTCAACTGGGTGCAGGGCCGCACCGGCCCGGCGTACACATTCGTGCTGGACGCCCGCTGGCCGCGGGTCGCCGCGGCACTGCTGGCCGGCGCCGCGCTGGCCCTGGCCGGCACCACTGTGCAGGCGGTGTGCCGCAACCCGCTCGCCGAACCGGGCATCCTCGGCATCACCGGCGGCGCCGGCATCGGCGCGGTGTCGCTGCTGACGTTCGCGCCGATGGCCGGCGTGCTCGCCCTGTCCGGCGCCGCCGGTCTCGGCGCGGTCGCCGCGTTCGCGCTGGTCTACGGCCTCGCCCGGCGGCGCGGCCTCAACTCCGACCGGCTGGTGCTGATCGGGTTCGCGGTCTGGCAGGGCGGTACGGCGATCATCACGTTCATCGTGGTCTCGTCCGACCCGTGGAACACCGGCAAGGCGCTGACCTGGCTGTCCGGCTCCACCTACGGGCGTACCGCCCCGCAGGTGTTGCCGGTGGCGATCGCGCTGCTGGTCGCGCTGCCGGTGGTGGCCGCCGTACGCCGCGAACTGGACCTGCTCGCGCTCGACGACGACACGCCCCGGGTGCTCGGCGTCCGGCTGGAACGCGCCCGGCTGGTCGCGCTCGGCGTGGCGGCGCTGCTCACCGCCACCGCCGTGTCGGCGGTCGGCGTGATCGGCTTCGTCGGCCTGGTCGCGCCGCACGCCGCCCGGGCACTCGTCGGCGGGCGGCACACCCGCGTCCTACCGGTCGCGGTGCTGCTCGGCGCCACCCTGGTCAGCCTCGCCGACACGCTCGGCCGCAGCGTGATCGCACCCGCCCAGGTTCCCGCCGGTCTGGTCACCGCCATGATCGGCACCCCGTACTTCGTCTGGCTGCTGTGGCGTTCCCGCGCCGCGGCCGCCGCCCGTTGACCCGTTCACCGACGCGCCGCCCGGCGGCCGTGAGAGGAATGACGCATGACCAGCACCCTGGCCGTCGCGCCCTGGCGAGTCTTCTCCGTGGAGGTCCGTGCCCTGCGCCGGCTCGGCCGGTCGTTCCTGCGGGTGACGCTCACCGGCCCGGACCTGGACCGGTTCGCCGACAACGGGTACGACCAGCGGATCAAGCTGGCCCTGCCGCCGGTCGACGGGGCGCCGGGGGAACTGCCCGACGGGCCGGACTGGTTCCCGCGGTGGCGTGAGCTGCCGGACGGGCTGCGCAGCCCGATCCGCACCTACACCGTGCGCGCCGTCCGGCCGGAGGCGTACGAGGTGGACGTGGACATGGCGCTGCACGGCGACGGCGGCCCGGCCACCCGCTGGGCGCGGCGGGCCCGCCTCGGCGACCGGATCGCCGTGGTCGGCCCCGACGCCGGGTGGGACGGCCCGCACGGCGGGGTCGAGTTCCAGCCGCCGGCCGGCGCGACGCTGCTGCTCGTCGGCGACGAGACCGCCGCACCGGCGATCTGCGCGATCCTGGAGCGGCTGCCCGCCGACGCGCGCGGGCACGCGCTGGTGGAGGTGCCGGAGACCGGCGACGAACTGCCCTGCGCGGCACCGGCCGGCGTCACGGTGACCTGGCTGCCCCGCGACGGCGCCCCGCACGGCAGCCGGCTCACCCCGGCCGTGACGAGCCTGGCCGCCCGGCTGGTGCCCGTACCGGTGGCGGCGGCCGTCGCGCCGCTGGCCGAGGTGGACGTGGACCGGGACCTCCTCTGGGAGGTGCCGGAGCGGCCCGACGGCGCGGCGCTCTACGCCTGGCTGGCCGGGGAGGCGGCGGTGATCCGCGGCCTGCGCCGCCACCTGGTCACCGAGCGGGGCATGGACCGGTGCGCGGTGGCGTTCATGGGCTACTGGCGGGCCGGCCGCGCGGAGAACTGATCGGCCGCACCGGGTGCACCGGTGGAGCGGGCCGGCGCGCCAGGCGCGCCGGCCCGCTCCGTCATCCGCGTGGCGCGTACGGGGCGAGCGGATTGACCAGGGTGCCGGCGAACTGCAACGCGGCCGCCGGGTCGGACAGGTCCACCATCTGCTGGTTGTTGCGCAGCTGGAGCCGGTTGAGGCAGGACAGCGTGAACTCCGGCGCGAACAGGTCGTGCCGACGCATCCGGTCGGCCAGGTGCGGCACCGTCGCGGCGTAGTCGGCGGCGCACTCGGCCACCGTGCGCCAGAACCCGTCCTGGTCGAGCACGCCCTGGGTGTGCAGGGCGGCGCTCAGGTGCCGCAGGAAGCAGTCGAAGACGTCGGTGAAGATGGACAGGATCTTCTCGTCCTCTCCGATGGCGGCCCGGATCCGCCGCACCCGCTCCGGCAGGTCCGCGTCCGGGTCCATCACCACGATCTCCTCGGCGATGTCCTTGAACACGACCCGTTCCACCACGCCGCCGTCGAGCACCAGGATGACGTTCTCGCCGTGCGGCATGAACGCCAGGTCGTAGGCGTACAGGCTGTGCAGCAGCGGCACCAGGTAGGCGTCCAGGTAGCGGCGCAACCAGTCGGCCGGGGCCAGCCCGGACTCGTCGATCAGCGCGGCCGCGAGCGACCGGCCGCCGGAGTCCAGGTGCAGCAACGAGGCCATGGTGGCCAGTCGGTGCCCGGGCTCCAGTCCCGGCACCGGGCTCTCCCGCCACAGCGCCGCCAGCATCTTCCGGTACGGGGAGTACCTGTCGGTCGCCGCCTCGTACTGCCGGTGCCGGTAACCGATCGCGGCCCGCTCCCGGATGATCGACAGGCCGGTGCGCTTGAGCACCGGGTCACCCTCGATCAGCCCGGCCAGCCAGTCGTTGATGGCGGGCGTCGCCTCCATGTACGCGGCGGACAGCCCGCGCATGAAGCCCATGTTCAGCACCGACAGCGCGGTCTTGACGTAGTGCTTGGCTGGGTCGGTGACGTTGAAGAAGGTACGGATCGACTGCTGCGCGAGGTACTCGTCCGGCCCTTCGCCGAGGCAGACCAGCCGGCGCCGGGCCACCTCACCGGCGAACGTGACGGCCAGCTTGTTCCACCACTGCCACGGGTGCACCGGGAGGAACAGGTAGTCGGCCGGGTCCAGGCCCAGCCCGGTGAGCGTGGCGGTGAACCCGGCCAGCGCCTCCTCGCCCAGCTCGGCCCGGACCAGCGTGTCGTAGTCCAGGTCGTCGGCGCAGGTGAAGGTGGTGTGGTCGCGGTGCGCGGCGAGCCAGAGCAGCCGGACCGGCGCGGCGGCCTCCGGGGCGTACGCGTGGTACTCGTGCACGCCGAAGCCGATGCGGCCGTTGTTGGCGACGAAGCAGGGATGCCCCTCGGTCATGCCGGTCTCGATCTCCTGGAAGCCGGCGGCGGCCAGCTCGGCGGCGCTCAGCGCGGGCTTGGCGAGCTTGTACGCGGTCCCGGCGAGCGTGGAGGTGATCTCCTCCAGGTAGACCGGCAGGATCGCGTCGGTGAGGCCGAGCGCGCCGCGCAGCTCCACGCACAGGTCCACGGCGTCGGGCGGCAGGTCCGCGCCGTCGCGGCGGCGCACGATGCTGTCCGCGTCGACCTGCCAGTGGTCCAGTGCCAGCCGCTGCGCGGCGAACCGGTACTCGACGGTGCCGTCGTCGCTGCGGACCAGCCACCGCCCGGGGCCGTCGGGCTCGGGGCTGATCAGGCGCTCGTGGGCGAACTCGGCGAGCGCCTTGCGCACCAGCAGCCGGTTCGCCGTCGCCCACGCCTCGGGGGTCAGATGGTCCACTGATGCGCTGGCGTTCACGCCGGTGCCCCTTCCTCGGTGACGGGCGCGCCGGTGGCGGCCCGGAACTGGTCCCGGGTGCAGACGCTGAGCAGCGCCTCCTTCTCGGGCTTGCGGATCGGGCCGGCGACGGTGAACCCGACCGCGGCGTTGAGCGCGTGCACGGCGGTGTTGCGCACGTCCGGCTCCACCACCACCCGGCGCGTCGCCGGATCGGCGAACAGCCAGGCCATCACCGTGGTGATGACGGCCCGGGTGAAGCCGTGCACCGGCGTGCCGGCCGGTGCGCAGAGGAAGTGCATGCCCACGTCGCCGGGCTCCGGGTCGTAGAGGCCGGCCAGCTCGACGTGGGCCGGGTCGTACCGCTCGGCCAGGAACGCCGGGGTGCCGCGCCACGATCCCAGGTACGCGTCGTGGTGCGGGTGGTCGGCGATGCGCCGGTACTCGGCGGCGACGGCGGCCACGTCGGCGTCCTGCATCAGCCAGAACGCGGACTTGGGATGGGTGACCCAGCGGTGCAGCAGCGCGGCGTCGGCGTCCGGGTCCAGCGGGCGCAGCGTGAACTCGCCGAGCGCGTCGTCGACGCGGGTGAACCCGGTCATGAGGGCATTCCGGCGGGCGCGCCGAACTCCTGGAACGCGATCGCCTTCTCGATCGGGTAGTACTCCCGGCCGGTCATCTCCCGGATCAGCCACGAGTTGCGGTACGGGCCCATGCCCAGGTCGGGCGAGGTGATGCTGTGCGTGTGGGTGCCGCCGTTCTGGAGGAACACGCCCCGGCCGGTGTGGTCGACGCTGTAGTTGCGGGCCACGTCGAAGCGGCCGTGCGCGTCGAAGCGGAGCCGGTCGCGTACCGGTGTGAGGAACTCCGGCACCCGGTAGTGGTAGCCGGTGGCCAGCACCAGCCCCGCGGTGTCGAGCGTGAACGCGCGGTCCTGCTCGGTGTGGCGCAGCCCGAGCCGGTAGCGGCCGTCGGCGTACGCCGCCTCGACCAGCTCGGTGTTCGTCAGCAGCCGGGTCGGTGCCGGGCCGTGCAGGCTCTTGGCGTACAGCAGGTCGTAGATGTCGTTGATCAGGTCGGCGTTGATGCCCTTGAACAGCGGCTTCTGCGCGGCCTCCAGCGCGTAGCGGGTCGGCTCGGGCAGCGCGTGGAAGTAGTCCACGTAGTCCGGCGAGGTCATCTCCAGCGTGAGCTTGGTGTACTCCAGCGGGAAGAACCGGGGCGAGCGGGTCACCCAGGTGAGCTGGTAGCCGTACGTGTCGATGTCGCCGAGCAGGTCGTGGTAGATCTCGGCGGCGCTCTGGCCGCTGCCGACGACGGTGATGCTGTCCTTGGCCCGCAGCGCGTCCCGGTGCTCCAGGTAGCGCGAGTTGTGGATCATGTCACCGCCCAGCCCGGCGCAGGCCGGCGGCAGGTACGGCGGCGTGCCGGTGCCGAGCACGAGGTGCCGGGCCCGGTGGGTGGCCGGCCCGTCCGGGGTGTCCGCGTGCACCACGTACCGGTGGTCGGTCTCGTCGTACTCGACCGCGGTGACGCTGTGCCGGAAGCGCAGGTTCGGCAGCTTGGCGGCGGCCCAGCGGCAGTAGTCGTTGTACTCGGCGCGCAGCGGGAAGAAGCTCTCCCGGATGTAGAACGGGTAGAGCCGGCCGGTCTCCTTGAGGTAGCTCAGGAACGAGTACGGCGAGGTGGGGTCGGCGAGGGTGACCAGGTCGGCGATGAACGGCGTCTGTAGCCGGGTGGATTCGAGCAGCATGCCGGGATGCCAGTCGAAGCTGTCGCGGGCCTCCAGGAACAGGCCGTCGAGGTCGTCGATCGGCGCGGTGAGGCAGGCCAGGCCGAGGTTGTAGGGGCCCAGCCCGACGGCGATGAAGTCGTGGGTCGGCATGTTCTCGTTCTCCTCGGCGGGGGTCAGACCGGGCAGGACAGTTCGGCGGCGGCCGCGGTCCGGGCGTACCAGGCGGCGTGGTCGGCGATGAGGTCCAGCACGTAGGCGATGTCGTCCACTGTGGTCTCGGGGTTGAGCAGGGTGAGCTTGAGGTGGTGGGCGCCGTCGACCTTGGTGCCGGCGACCAGGGCCGCGCCGGAGGCGGCGAGCGCGTCGCGGGCGTGCAGGTTGGCCTCGTCGATCAGGCCGGGCGTGAGACCGGGCTCCCGGTATCGGAAGACCACGGTGCTCAGCTGCGACGGCGCGGCCACCTCGAAGCGCGGGTCGGCGTCGAGCCGGCGCCACGCCTGCGCCGCGAGGTCGACGACCTGGTCGAACAGCGCGCCGATCGCGTCCGGTCCCATGATCCGCAGGGTCAGCCAGAGTTTGCACGCGTCGAACCGGCGGGTGGTCTGGATGCTCTTGTCGACCTGGTTCGGGATGCCCTGCTCGACCGCGCGGGCCGGGTTGAGGTAGTCGGCGTGCCAGGTGGCATGGCGCAGCACCCGGCCGTCGCGGACCAGCAGCGCGCTGGAGCTGACCGGCTGGAAGAACGACTTGTGGTAGTCGACGGTCACCGACGCCGCCCGTTCGATGCCGTCGAGCAGGTGCCGGCGGGTGGGGGAGACCAGCAGCCCGCATCCGTACGCGGCGTCGACGTGCAGCCAGACGCCCGCGGCGGCGCAGATGTCGGCGATCTCCGGCAGCGGGTCGACGGTGCCGAAGTCGGTGGTGCCGGCGGTGGCGACGACGGCCATCACCACCTGGCCGTCGCGGTGGCAGCGGTCGATCGCGCGGGTCAGCTCGTCGGTGCGCATCCGGCGGCCGGCGTCGGTGGGCACGGTGAGCACCGCGTCGGCGGCCAGGCCGAGCAGCTTGGCGGCCTTCTGCACGCTGAAGTGCCCGGCCGCGGAGGTGAGGATGCGCAGCCGGGAGAGCACCTGGGGCCGGTCCGGCCGGGTGGCGGCGCCACCGACCACAGTGCGGTACGCCTCCTCCCGCGCCAGCAGCATCGCCTGGAGGTTCGACTGGGTGCCGCCGCTGGTGAACACGCCGTCGGCGGTCGGCCCCAGCCCGATGCGCCCGGCCGTCCACTCGATCAGGCGCCGCTCCATCAGCGTCGCGCCGGCGCTCTGGTCCCAGGTGTCCAGCGAGGAGTTGACCGCGCTGAGCACCGCCTCGCCGAGCAGCGCCGGGATGACCACCGGGCAGTTCAGGTGGGCGAGGTAGCGGGGGTGGTGGAAGTACACCGCGTCACGCAGCCACACGTCGTGCAGCTCGTCCAGGGCGGCGTCGGTGTCGCCCAGCGGCCGGTCGAGGTCGATGGCGTCGATGAGTGGCGCCAGTTCGCCGGGCGTGACGCCGGTGAACGGCCGGTCCGCCTCGCCCACCCGGCGGGCCACCCGGTCGACGCCGCGCGCCAGCACGTCCCGGTACCGCCCGAGCGAGCTGGCGTTGAACAGGTGGCCGCGTGCCGCGGCGGCGGCGCGGCCGGTGTCGGCGGGCGCGGCGCCGGTCGGGCTCCCGATCGAACTCATGCGACTTCCCAGCGTCGTACGGACAGGATGTGCGGCGACAGCCGCGACGATCAGGTTAGGTTAGGGTGCCCTAACTATCAAGCGCGAGTCGGGGTGCCTGGTCCCACACCCGCCGTCGGTTGGCGTCCCACACGTGTCGCGGTAAGGTCGCCCTCGGTTAGGGGAGGTTATCCTAAGTTGACTGTCGAACGGAACCGTCGCCCGGCGCGCCGGGGCGGCGCGGCACGATGACGAGCGTCGATCGCGACAGGTGGGGTGTGCCCCAGTTGTGGGCCGCCGACGTCGACGCGCTGGCGCGTCTGCAGGGACGCGTCGCCGCGCTGGACCGGGCCTGGCAGATCAGCGTCGAACGATGGCGGGCCGAGGGCCGCCTGGCCGCCCACGTCGGCCCGGCGGAGCTGGCGTGGGACCGGTTCGCCCGCCGCGTACGGCTGGACGACACCGCCCGGCGCTGCTACGAACGGCTGGAACCGGACACCCGGCGGTGGGTCGAGGCGTACGTCGACGGGGTCAACTCGGGACTCGCCGAGGGCGCCGCCGCCGCGCCGGAGTTCGCCGCCACCGGTACCGGGCCCGAACCGTGGCAGCCTTGGTCGCCGCTCGGCGTCTTCCTCGTCCAGCACGTGCTCTTCTCCACCTTCCCGAACAAGCTCTGGCACGCGCACGTGGCCCGGACGCTCGGACCCGGTGCGACCGGGTTGTTCGCGGTCGAGGGACCGGCGTCGGCGGGCAGCAACGCCTGGGCGCTGCCCGCCGACCCGGCCACCGGGCGCGGCCCGGTGATCGCCGGTGACCCGCACCGGCTGCTCGAACTCCCCGGCGTCTACCAGCAGGTCCGGCTGGCCTGTCCGGAGTTCGACGTGGTCGGCCTCGCCTTCCCCGGCGTGCCGGGCGTGCCGCACTTCGGCCACACCGGCCACGTGGCCTGGGCCGTCACCAACGCGATGGCCGACTACCAGGACCTCTACCGCGAACGGCTGCGCCGCGACGGCGACCGGGTGCTGGTGCGCGACGCCGACGGCTGGACCCCCGCCACGCGCCACGTCGAGGAGATCGAGGTTCGCGGCGGCGCCCCGGAGCCGGTCGAGGTGATCGAGACGCCCCGCGGGCCGGTGATCGACCACGACCGGGTCACCGGCGAGGCGATCGCGCTGCGCACCCCGAGCCGGGTCGAGGCCCGCCTCGGCTTCGAGGCGTTGCTGCCGCTGCTGCGCGCGCGGCGTACCGGCGACGTCGCCGACGCGCTGCGGCACTGGGTCGAGCCGGTCAACAGCGTGCTCGCCGCCGACACCGGCGGCGGTGTCCGCCGCCTGGTCGCCGGCCTGGTCCCGGTACGCGACGAGCGGTGCCGCCGGGAACCCGTGCCCGCCTGGGAGCCGCGGTACCGGTGGCGGGGCGACTACCTGCCGCTGGTCGACGAGCCGGTCGACGGCGTGGCGGTCTGCGCCAACGACCGGCGCGACGACGTCGCAGCGCACGGTGCCGACTTCGCCCCGCCGCACCGGGCCCGCCGGATCCGGGCACTGCTCGCCGAGGGCGCCGGGTCGTCCACTGTGCACACCGACGACCGGCTCCCGGCCGGCCCGCTGCACCGGCTGCTCGATCGGCTGGACCCGGACCGGTTCGACGAACCCGCCCGTGCGCTGCTGCTGCGGCTGCGCGGATGGGACCGGGCGATGGCGGCCGGCTCGGCCGAGGCCGGCGCGTACGCGGCCTGGCGGGCGGCGCTGGCCCGGCGGTTGCGCGTACACCCGAGGTTGCGTGCCCTCGACGAGCCGTGCGGATTCGACGAACTGTTCGCCCCCTGGACCGGACCGGCGGCCCGGATCGGCCTGGCGCTGGACAACCTGGCGGCCCACCTCGGCGCCGACGTCGTGGAACCGGCCGCCGAGGCGCTGGCCGAGGTGGCCGCCGGTCCGGCGCCCGGCGAGTGGGGCGGCCGGCACGTGCTGCACCCGGTGCACCTCGGCGTCGCGCCGGCGGTCACCGACGCGGTGACGGCGATGCGGCAGCGGGTTGCGCTGGCCGGTGACACCGACTGCGTGCTGGCCACGTCGAGCGTGCCGGGTTTCTCCGACGCCTGCTGGCGCGGCCCGGTGGCCCGCTACGTGTGGGACCTGGCCGACCGGGCGGCCAGCCGGTGGATCGTGCCGTTCGGCGCCTCCGGGCGCCCCGGCGACCCGCACTTCGCCGACCAGCTGGCCCACTGGGCCGCCGGGACGCTGATCCCGGTGCCGGCCGGCCCCCTGCCGGGAGACGAGACGACGTGATCCACGGATCCCCGGCCTCGGCGAGCCGCCGCGGAGGCGTGACGCTCCCGGCCGCGTCCCGGCCCGGCGCGGAGCCGGTCGGGACGACCGGGCCGTCGTGGACCGGGCGGCCATGATCCGGTTGGTCGAGGGCGCGCCGCCGGGGAGCACCGGCTCACCCTGCGCGCCGAGCGGCGCGGCCTCCGCGCGTACGTCTTCACGTTCGGTCCCTGACCCGGCCCGAGGGGATGCGGGCCGCCTTCCGGTCCCGGCGCTCGACCGGCGGATGCGGCCGGGCCGGGGCGCCGCCCGGCCGCATCGGTACCTCCGCTGTCAGACCTCGGTCAGCCGGACCGCGTCGGCGATGACCAGTCCGGCGGCGGAACTCCACCGGCTGACCGCGACGCGGTTTGCGTCCCCGGCCGGCAGCGTGAACGTGCCGAGTGAGCGCCACTGCCCGCCGGTCGCGCGCTGGTCGACCGCGACCGTCCGGTTGCCGGTGGTCGTGGCGACGATGTACGGCGTGGCCGCGTTGTAGCCCGCGTTCGCCGGCCACCACGCCTCGACCCGGTAGCTGCCGGTGCGGGGGACGTTGAACTTGTACCAGGCCGCGTCGCTCGCGGCGACCGGGTCCGCGTAGCGGTAGTCGGCGCCGTAGCGCTGCCCGGAGTACGTCGAGGTGCCCCAGTTGGCGCTGGCGGTGAACCGGCCCGCCGTGGCGTTGTCCACGATCGACGTCCAGCCGGTGCCGCCGCCGGCCATCTTGGCGGCCACGTCGGCGCGCATCGTGTTCAGGTCGATGAAGGACGGGTCGATCTTGCCGGTGGTGCTGGTCTCTCGGTGCCCGCGGGCGTAGCTGGAGTCCCGGCCGAGCCGCTTGAGCACGGCAGCGGTGGCCGCGATGCTGGCGTTGTACTGGGCGGTGGTCATCTGCTGGTTGACGCCGTTGTAGTCGATCTCCCACCCGATCATCAGGGTGTTCCCGTCCCCGGCGGGGATGGGGCCGCTGCCGCCGCTGGTGCCGGCGTGGTTGCACCGCCCGGCGGAGATCACGTGGAACACGCCGTGGTAGTCCACGAGGGCCTGGCAGAGCGGGCCGGGCAGGTCGGAGCGGCCGTTGACGCAGATGTTCAGCGCCGGGTGCGGGTTGGAGGCGCTGGAGGTGGCCGCGGTGTGGTGCCAGAGCACACCGATCGGGTCGAACGAGCCGGGGCGCATCCGGTTGAGCCAGTCGCCCTCGACCACGACCTGCACACCGGCGGCGCGCAGCACGTCCACCAGCCAGGGGATGGTGGCCATCACTGCTCCCCGAGAAGGTCGGCGAGGCATTCGGCCTTCGGCGCAGCGTGCGCCGTACCGGGACGGACGGCCACGGCGAGGGCGGCGGCCACCAGGGCGGGTACGCCGAGCAGACCTCGGCGTCGCATACGGGGGGATCGTGACGTGGGCATGGCGCTCCTCGGGTGTCGGCGCCTCACCAATCGACGGAGGTGAGTGCGGGCACGCTATACCGATGCCGGCCCTCTTGTCGATACTCTTCAATGACCGTTTCCAGTGTGAAAACTTTCGCCACCATCATCTGTCGTCATCCGTCGATGCGTGGTAGAAATCCTGCCCAAGTCTCGCCGTCGAGCGAGGAATCCTTCACAGGAGGGGCGCCGATGAGAGCGATCACCTCGGCCCTGACGCTTCTCGCCGTGGCCGTGGCCGTGGCCGTGGCCGTGGCCGTGCCGGCGCCGGCTTCGGCCGTACCGGCCCGCGCGGGGGCACCGGCTGCCGCCCAGGCACAGTCCGCCGCCGAGCCGCCGGCCGCCGCAGCCGCGATCGGACCCCAGCCCGGCACCTTCACCGGCAAGGGCTTCGACACCTGCACCGCGCCGTCCCAGGCCGCGATGGACGCCTGGCTGGCCGCGTCGCCGTACCGCGCGGTCGGCGTCTACATCAGCGGCGCCAGCCGGACCTGCGCCCAGCCGAACCTGACCGCGACCTGGGTCGCCGACCAGACCCGCAAGGGCTGGCGGCTGATCCCCATCGAGCTGGGCTACCAGGCGCCGTGCGGCACCCGGACGCCGAAGATGTCCGCCGATCCGGCCACCGCCCGCGGACAGGGGAGGACCGCGGCGGACAGCGCGGTCGCGGCGGCGCAGGCGCTCGGCATCGGCGCCGGCAGCACGCTCTACAACGACATCGAGCAGTACCCGTCGACCGCCTCCTGCCGGGCCGCGGTGCTCTCCTTCCTCTCCGGCTGGGTCGAGCGCCTGCACACGCGCGGCTACCTCGCCGGCATGTACTCCAGCGGCTCGTCCGGCATCACCGACGTCTGCGGCGCCTACCACGACACCCGGTACCTGCGCCTGGACCAGATCTGGATCGCCTGGTGGAACGGCGTCGCGGACACCGACGGGGGCACGTACTGCGCCGACGACCGCTACGCCGACCAGCAGCGCCTGCACCAGTACGCCGGGGACGTCACCGAGACGTGGGGCGGCGTGACCATGAAGATCGACCGAAACTACCTGGACGTGCGGGCCGGCGCGCCACCCGCGTCGTGGAGCGTCACAGTCGACAACGCCACAGCGGGCGGGTTCACCGCCGGTGCGGCCTGGGGCACCTCCGCGTACTCCGGGCAGCGCCACGGCGCCGACTACCGCTTCGCCGCGCCGGTGGCGGTCAGTGACGTGGCCTGGTTCCGGGCGACACTGCCCGCGACCGGTGCCTACGAGGTCTCGGTGTGGTACCCCGCCGACCCCGGCTACAACGACCGTACGCCGTATCTGGTGGCCACCACGACCGGTAACCGGCCGGTGGCGGTCGACCAGCGCACCGGCGGCGGACGCTGGGTCTCCCTCGGCGTGTTCACAGTCGCTGGCGGTACCGGGGACAAGGTCGGGGTGAGCCGCTGGAGCGCCGGCGCCGGCTACGTGGTCGCCGACGCGGTCCGCATCACCCGGGCCTGAGCCTGCCACCGCCACGAGCCGGCCCCGCCGAGGCGGGGCCGGCTCCCGGCGTCCGGCTCAGTTCAGGTGCGCCAGCAGGGCGGTGGCCATGCCCTGCTCCCCGCGGGCGTTGGGGTGGAACGGCGCGGCGGCGTTCTGCGGCACCAGTCCCTCCACCCAGCGGGTGCCGCTGCTCCTGCACGCGTCCCGCCCGATCGACGGGGTGTAGACGTCGGCGTAGCTGGCGCCGCCGGCCGCCGCGGTGTCGGCCAGCATCGTGTTGAGGGCCTTCTGGACGCCACGCAGGTACGGCACGTCCTGGTAGGCGATCGGCACCACCGGCCAGCAGCCGTACCCGCTGTCGGGCAGGATCGCCGGGTATCCGAGCACCACCACGCGCGCGTTCGGCGCGGCCTGGCGGACCGCCCGCAGCACGGCTGCCACCTTCGGCGCGGTCGCGGTGATCCGGGCCCGCAACTGGTCGGTGCCGCCCGCGGTGAACCGGTTCTTGCAGGGCGAGCCGAGCGGGCTGCTCACGCTCGCCTCGGCGCAGTCACTGATGATGCCGGAGAAGCCGATGTCGTTGCCACCGATCTGGACGGTCACCAGCGCGGTGGTCGACGTGACGGCGTTGACCTGCGGCGGCAGCGCGATGCCCAGCACGCCGTCGCCGCCGTACAGGATGTCCTCGGTGGTGGCTCCGGAGCAGCTCACGTCGGCGAACGACGAGGAACCGGCGGACGCGGCGACCAGGGACGGGTAGTTGCGGTTGGAGCGCAGGCAGTTCAGGTCGACCTGGGTGGGCACGAGCGGGGCGGAGGTGTAGGAGTCGCCGAGCGCGACGTAGCGCCCGGCGGGCGCGGCGGCGACGGCGGGTGCGGCGACGGCGAGCAGCATGCCGGCGGCGGCCGCGACGAGCGCGGTCATCCGGCCGGCGGTCCGCAGGAGCGGCAGGCGGGGACGGTTCATGGGGCCCTCCCGGAGGGGTCCTGGTGGTGGTGCTGGGATTCTGTCCGCGCCCGAGGCGTGCGTCAATATCGACAAACCTCATTAAAGAGCAGTCCATGATGTGGTGCGCAGCCGTGCGCCCGGACGGCCGGAGGTGTCGTGTGCATCACACTTCTTGGCATCGCCGATGTCAGGTAAGGGGCGGTCGTCGGGCGGCTGATTCGTTGCGTCCCAACGGCCCCCGGGCCGTCACGCCCAAAGGGAGGCGGGGTGTCTGATCCGGGCGCGCACGTACCGCAGTGGCCCCGGCACGGCAGGTGAACAACGCATCGAACGTCGGCGATCGTGAATTTGCAGGCGTCACTACGCTGCGGGTTGGTTGATCGCCGGAACCACGGACGACAGGTGGAAGAACCTCAGATGAGTGACAATCACCCTCCCTACGGAGGCTATCCGGACCCGAACGCCGGAGCGTGGGGCAACCAGCCCGACCCGAACGCCCCGTACGGTGCCCAGCCGGGCTCCGGCATGCCCTACGGTTCGCAGCCGGCGTCGGGCGCCCCGTATGGTGCCCAGCCGGCGTCGGGTGCTCCGTACGGTGCCCAGCCGGGCTCCGGCGTGCCCTACGGTGCCCAGCCGGCGTCGGGTGCCCCGTACGGTGCGCAGCCCGCGGCGCCGTTCCCCGGCCAGCCGGGCTACCCCGGGCCGGCGCCGTACGCGCCCACCCCGCCTCCGAGCGGCGGCAAGAGCAAGGGGCTCATCGTCGGTCTCGCCGCCGGTGCGGTCACGCTGACGCTGCTGTGCTGCGGCGGCGGGCTCGCCTACGTCGCCTTCAACGGCGACGATGAGGACCCGACGCCGGTGGCCTCGGGCAGCGCCACCCCCGGACCGGACGGCAGCCCGTCCGCGACCCCCAGCACGAGCGGTCCGGAGTCGGGCGGTCCGGACGGGCCGTCCAACAACAACTCGCTGACGGCGCGTTACGCCAGCGAGATGTCGGCGGTCTGCGACGGGGGCGCGATCCTCAACGCCGCGCCGTACACCGCGCCCGCGGGCTCGAAGGCGTACGTCTTCTCCAACTCCCCGGACCGGCCGTCGTCCTGGTCGCAGAAGACGATCAGCTCGGCCAAGCCGTACTACGCGAGGTCGGCCGACTTCGCCACGGTGTCGGTCATCGGCTGCCTCAAGATGGTCGAGGGCAGCGAGGGCGCGCCGAAGAAGTGCCAGTACAAGAACAGCGAGGACAAGGTCGTCACGGTCGACTACATCTCCTCGCGCTACACCCTGACGTTCCACGCCGCCCAGACCGGCGAGAAGGTCGGCGACGGCGGCACGGTGACCGCGCCCGCCGCCCGGTGCCCGAGCTTCATCTCCTACAACAAGGTGACGATGAAGTCCTACGCGTCCCCGGACAGCGGCACCATCGAGGCCGCGCTGGACCGCTTCCTCAAGTAGCGACACCCGGATCGTGGTGTGCGGGCCGGCCGGCCCGCACACCACGATCGGCGGTTCCGGCCGCCGACAGTGGCCGGCCGTGCGCGTCCACGCACTCGCGGGCGAACAGACGCAGCAGTTCCGGCAGGTGGAAACGCTCGCCCGGATCGCCGGAGTCGACCGGCACCAGCAGGTTGTGCTGGATCAGGTGCTCCACCATCCGGTTGGCCTCCTGCCGGGGCAGGCGCAGGATCTCCACCGCGCTGGACGAGGTGATGGACGAGCCGGCGCGGGCCAGCGCGTGCAGCGCCCGGCGGGCGTCGACGTCCAGCGCCCGGTAGCTGACCGAGAGGCTGTCGCGCACCGAGATGTCCCCGACGGACAGCTCCGACAGCCGGTTCTCCTCGTCCTCCAGATGCGCCGCGAAGCCGGGAAGGGCGACGTCGGGCTGGGTGACGATCCGGCTGCCGACGATCCGCAGTGCCAGCGGCAACTGGTCGCAGGCCGCCGCGATCCGGCCGAACACCTCCGGCTGCTCCCGTACCCGGCGCTCGCCCGCGATCGTGGCCAGCAACTCCACCGCGTCGGCCCGGTCGAGCGCGCCGAGCGTCAACCGCCAGCCGACGTCCAGGTCCAGCAGGCGCTGCCGGCTGTTGATCAGCACCAGGCTGCGTCCCGCCCCGGGCAGCAGCGGGCGCACCTGCTGCGCGCAGTCGACGTCGTCGATGATGAGCAGGAGCCGGCGGCCGGCGAGCGCGCACCGCAGCACGGCCGAGCGCTCCCGGATGTCCTCGGACACGTCGGTCAGCGGCACACCCAGCTCGACCAGCAGCTCCCGGATCAGCTCCCCGCTGCCGCGCGGCGGCTCGTCGCCGCTGTCGAAGCTGACGAAGAGCTGACCGTCGGGAAAGAGGTCGGCCAGGTCGTATCCGCTGGTCACCGAGAACGAGGACTTGCCGACGCCCGGCGCGCCGGAGACGAGCACGACCCCGGCGTGCTCGTCGGCGTCGGCCGGGTCGGCGATCCCCTCGGCGATGGCGCGCAGCTGCCCGGCCGTGGTGTCCCGGCCGACCAGGGACGGCGGCTTCATCGGCAGGGCCTGCGGGCTCGGCGGGGAGCCGGGCGGCCCGGCGCCGACGACGGCCGGCCAGCCGGACGGTTGACGGATCTCGGCGGAGTCCGCGTCCAGTGCGGTCTGCAGGGCGCCCTGGAGGGTGGGCCCGGGGTCCACGCCCAGCTCGTCGACGATGCCGCGCCGGGCCTGCTGGTACGCGGCCAGCGCCTCGGCCACCCGCCCCTCCAGCGTCAGCGCGGTCACCAGTTGCGCCTGCCGGCGCTCGTCCAGCGGCTCCTCGGCCACCATCCGGCGCAGCGACGGGATGACCCGGGCCGGCTGGCCCAGCCGAAGGCGCAGGTCGATCAGCTCGGTCGTCATCTCCCGGTGCTGCTCGCGCAGCGCCGTGACGGTCGCGCCCAGGTCGGTGCCCAGATCCGTCAGATCCTCCAGCGGGTACCCGCCCCACAGCTCGACCGCGCGGTCGAACAGGTCGGCGGCGGCCTCCGGCCGGTCCCCGCGCGCGGCCCGGCGGGCCTCGTCGGCGAGCCGCCGGAACCGCAGCAGGTCCAGTTCGTCCTCGTCGACCCGCAGGTGGTAGCCGGTGCCGTCGTGGACCAGCCGGCCGGCCGAGTCGCCGCCGCGGTCAAGCGTTTGCCGCAGCCGGTGCACGTACGTGCGCAGGTTACGGACCGCCGACGTGGGCGGCGATTCCGGCCAGAGCCCGTCGACCAGCCGGGACGTGGCGACCGTACGCCCCGGGCTCAGCAGCAGCACGGCGAGCAGGAGGCGGGGTTTGGTGCCGGTGAGCGTGACCGGGCGGTCGTCCACATGAACTGTCAACGGGCCTAGCACACTGAACTGCATCGATGCATTCCCCCGCTCCGCAGTACCGTCCACAGTGTGGTGCACCGACGGAATTCCCACCTTCGGCTGGGGAATACCTCGCTCCCAGATGGCGCAAGTAGTCACCGATCGGTGTGTACTTCGTGATCCCGGGTGAGCTGCGCCGTCGCGCACTGCGCCGCGTCGAGCACCGCCACCGCGTCCGCCACCCCGGCACCCGCCGACCGTCCGGCGCGGACCAGCCCGGCGAAGTCCTCCGCCTGGCGGGCCAGGGCCGCGTACATGGTGGCGTCCCCGTCGGCCGGATCGAGGAAGGTCAGCCGCTCGTGGTCCCGGGTGCCGAAGACCTCCACCGTCGCCATGTCGCCGCCCCGGTGGTGCCGACCGAGCGAGACCAGCGCGGTGCCGCCGCCGGACAGGCCGAGCAACGCCTGTGCGCTGTCCACGTCCCGGCCGCGTACCGCCGGGTCGGTGACCGGCCCGGCCGGCTGCACCGCGACCCGGTCGATCTCCTGCCCGGTCAGCCACCGGATCTGGTCGAACTCGTGCACTCCCATGTCCACGAAGATCCCGCCGCTTCCGGTGCGGAACGCCGCCGCCGGCGGCTCGCCGTCCCACTGCGCCGCGGCCACGAAAAGCACCTCGCCCAACTCCCCGGCGGCGATCCGCTCGCGCAGCCGGCGCAGCTGCGGGACGAACCGGCGCCAGTAGGCGACCTGGAACCCGATCCCGGCGGTGGCGGCCACCCGCCCCGCCTCCGCCGCCTCGGCCGGGTCCAGCCCGGCCGGCTTCTCGCACAGCACCGGTAGTCCCGCCTTGGCGGCGACCGCGACCAGCGCACCGTGCCGCCCGGTGGGCGCGGTCACCAGCAGACCGTCCGGCGCGGCGTCCGCGAGCAGGTCCTCCACGCCCGGGTACGCCGGCAGCCCGGCCGCGGCGACCGCCTCCCGTGCCGCCGGAACCGGGTCGACCACGTACCGGATCCGGACCGTCGGGTGGTCGGACAGGGCCCGCAGGTGGTGGTGGCCCATACGGCCCGCGCCCACCAGTGCCAGCCGGAACTCATCGCTGCCGGTCATCGCCGGTTCCCCTCTCGTCGTCCGTGCCGTCGCGGCCGTCCGTGCCGTCGTCGCCCAGCCAGCCCGCCAGCGCGGCCACGACGGCCGGCGCGCCGGTGGCGAAGACCTCGAACCCGTCGTGGCGCCACCGCCGGCTCACGCCACCGGCGGCCTCGACCAGCGCGGCGCCGGCCGCGATGTCCCACGGCGCGGGGTCGAAGCTGACGAAGGCGTCCAGTTCCCCGCGGGCCACCGCCGCCAGGTCGCAGACGGTGGAGCCGGTGTTGCGCAGATCGGCGACGCGCGGCGCGACACCGGCGAGCGCCTGGTACGCCCGCCGACGCGGATCCGGCGCGTTGGGCACCGCGAACGCCACCAGGGCGTGCCCCGGCTCGGCCTCGCGGTTGACCGCGACCGCGGCGTCGCCGTCGAGCGCGCCCTCGTCGTCGAGCACCAGACAGGCGCCGGTGGCCGGTTGCAGGACGGTGGCCGCGACCACCTGTCCGTCGCCCACGTCGCAGCCGGTCGCCACCGCGATGCTGACCGCGTAGCGGCTCGCCCCGTGGCTGAAGTTCAGCGTGCCGTCGAGCGGGTCGACGATCCAGCGCAGGCCGGAGCAGCCGGCGCTGGCCCCGGACTCCTCGGCCAGGACGGCGTCCTGCGGCCGGTCGCGGGCGAGCAGGCCGAGGATGGCCCGCTCGCTGGCGTGGTCGGCGGTGGTCACCGGGTCCTGGGCCGCGCCGCCCTTGTGCTCGGTCCGCAAGCCCCGGACCCGCGCCTCGCGGATCGCGTCCGCCCCGGCCCGCGCCGCGCGCAGGCTCAGGTGGCGCAGGTCGCCGGGAGCGGCGCCGATGCTCATCGCGCCACCTGCGCTTCCCGCGGCGCGGCGACCCGCGCGTAGTCGCCGTCCACGAACAACAGCGGCGGGGCCGGCCGGAGCAGGCCCGCGGAGCGGACCGCCCCCATCAGCACCGCGTGGTCACCGGCCGGGTCGGCGGAGACCGCCTCGCAGCCGAAGTACGCCACCCCGTCGGTCAGTCGCGGGCAGCCGGTCGCCCGCTCGTCGTCGTAGGCCACGCCCGCGAAGCCGTCGGTGCCCGCCGGACGGCCCCGGCTGGCGAACCAGGCCGCCTCCTCGCGCTGGTCGTCGCCGAGCACGGTCACCGCGAAGCGGCCGGTACGCCGCACCGCGCCGAGCAGCCGGCAGTCCCGCCGCAGGCAGACCAGCAGCATCCGGGGCGACAACGACACGGTGGTGAAGGAGTTGACGGTCATCCCCACCGGGCCGTCGGGTCCGACGGCGGTCGCCACCGCCACTCCGGTGGCGAAGCGCCCGGCCACCGAGCGGAACGCCCGTTCCTGGTCCTGTCCCTTTCCTGCGCCGGTCATCAGCGTGCTCCTCTCGTCGCGCCGCCGACCAGGTCGGCGGCCCGCCGCCGGTCGGTCTTGCCGTTGGCGTTCGTGGGCAGGGCGCCCACGTGGTGGATCCGCGCCGGCACCATGTAGGCGGGCAGGCGGTCCGCGCACCTGCGGGTCAGCTCGCCGGTGATCCCGTCGGCGCCGGTGTATACCGCGCGCAGGGAGACGTCGCCGCCCGCGCCGAACGCCATTACCACCGCGTCCTGCACCCCCGGGTGGCCGCGCAGGACCATCTCGATCTCACCCAGTTCGATCCGGTAGCCGCGCAGCTTCACCTGGTCGTCCAGGCGCCCGTGGTGCACGAACGTGCCGCGCTCGCGCCGGACCCGGTCACCGGTGCGGTAGTACCGGCGGCCCGCGTAGGTGACGAACCGGCCCTCGTCGTCGGCCGGGTCGAGGTAGCCGTCGAACCGCTGCGGCCCGTGCACGCACAGCTCACCGTCGTCACCGCCGGCGGTGCCGTCCTCGGCGAGCAGGATCGCGTCGAGCCCGGGGTGCGCGTCGCCGATCGGCACGGTGCCGTTCGCCGTCGCCGGCCAGGCCGCCGGATCCGCCGGCAGCCGATGCCCGGTGCAGGTCACGGTCAGCTCGGTGGGACCGTAGAGGTTCTCCACCACGCTGCCCGGCGCCGCCGCCGACCACGCGCGCGCCTGCTCCAGCGTCAGCGCCTCACCGGCGAAGAGGCTGTGCCGCAGGCCGGGCATGGCGCCGGGGGAGAGCATCCGCATCCGCCGGGCCAGCGAGACCACCGACGGCACCGAGAACCAGTGCGTGATCCGCCGCTCGTTGACGAACCGCACCGGCGTCAGCACCTCGTCCGGCTGCGGCACCACGAGCGTGGCGCCGCCGCCCCAGGCGACGAACATGTCGAACACGGACGGGTCGAAGGTCAGGTCGAAGGTCTGCGACAGCCGGTCACCCGGGCCGACCGGGTAGCGGTCCCGGCAGTACGTGAGGAACGCGTCCACGTTGCGGTGCCGGATCGGCACGCCCTTGGGCCGCCCGGTCGAGCCGGACGTGAACAGCAGGTACGCCACGTCGTCCGCCACCACCGGGGCGGCCGGCGGCGTGACGCCCGGCGCGCCGCCGAGGCGTACCGTCACGGCGCCGCCCGCGACCTGCGCCGCCGTCGCGGCGCCGGCGTCGTCGACCACCAGCGCGTCCACGCCCGCGTCCCGGCACAGCCGGGCGGTGCGGGCCGGCGGGAACGCCGGATTGAGCGGCACCACCACCGCTCCGGCGCGCAGCGCGGCCAGATAACCGGCGTACGCGGGCAGGCTGCGGGCGGCCAGCAGGCCGACCGCGCGGGGGCGCCGGCCCACCTCGGCGTGGATCCGCCCGGCGAGGTCGCCGGCGAGGTCGTGCAGCCGGCGGTAGGTCACCGGCTCCCCGCCGACCTCCAGCGCGACCGCTTCGGGCACGCGTGCCACGGTCCGCTCGAACCAGGAGTAGAGACTCACGGCGTTGCTCCCTTCACTGTGCTGTCGTCGATCGGTTCTTCCGGCGCGCCTCCGCGCTCAGGGCCGCGCGCCCACCAGTTCGTCGGCGTGGTCGGCGATGCCGGCGAGCATCGCGCCGGTGGCGCCTCCGGCGATGCCGAACATGGCCGCCTCGGTGCGCAGCTGCGCCTCCCCGCCGTCACGGAACGCGTCCGCGCCGCGCAGGCGCACCGCCTCTGCGGCGACCCGGTCCACGGTCTCGGCGGCGCTGACCTTGAGCAGCATCCCGGCGACCGCGGACGGGACGGCGGCCGGCGCGTCCAGCAGCGGCGCGCACAGCGCGTCGAGCTGGTGCGTGGCGACCAGGCACCGGGCGTACCGCTCGCGGACCGAAGGGCGGTCCCACAGCGTGCCCGCCCCGGCCGGTCGCCGCCGCAGCCAGTCGTGCAGGCCGGCCAGCATCCGGTGACACATCGCCCGGGCCCACAGCGCACCGGCGACCCGTTCGACGCCCACCTGCCGGGCGAACCCGGCCAGCGCCCGGCCGGGGCGGCCCAGCACGGCGTCCGGGCCCAGCGCCACACCGTCGAAGCGCAGGTGGCCCACTCCGGAGCCGGTGAACGCCCGGCCGGCGGACTCGACTGTCACGCCCGGAGCGGCGGCCGGCACCAGCACCCAGCAGAAGCTGGTGAAGTGCCGCGCCTCGCGGTGTCGGGCCAGCACCAGCGCCGCGTCACAGCTCGTCGCGTTGGTGATCCAGTCCTTGCCGCCGTCAAGGACCGCCCCGTCGTCGCCCGGCTTCACCCGGGTCGCGGCGTCGAGCAGGTCCGAGCCTGACCCGGCGGCGTCGGTGACGGCAAGCGCCACCACCGTCTCGCCGCGCAGCATCAGGCGCCGCACGCGCTCCGCCGGCCCGGCCGCGCCGGCCAGCAGCGGCAGCACGGTGGCGACCTGGACGCAGACCGACAGCGTCACGCCCAGCGGGCATCGGGCGTCCAGTTCGGTGAGCAGCACCGACAACCGCCGGGGGTCCGGCTGGACGCCGTCCGGGTAGAGCGCCTCGACGATCCCGGCGGCGCCCAGCGCGCGCCACACGGCGCCGGGGTCGGTGGCGTCCACCCCGGACAGCGCGGCGCCCACCGCGTGGTCCCCGGTCGGCGTGGACTCAGACAAGACGCACCCCCGGGTCGCGCAGCGACAGCGCCCCGTTGGCCAGGCGCAGCCGGTCGTTGGCGTAGTTCAGCGAGGCCGAGCGCAGATCCCGGAACGTGCGCTCCAGCGTCAGCGGCGAGTCGGTCAGGTATCCGTGGCGCAGGCCGGTCAGCTCGACCAGCTCGTCGGCGGCGGCGAAGGACTCCTCGGCCGCGCGGATCTTCAGCGTGTTGAGCAGCAGTTGCACCGGCGCCGCCGACATGTCCGGTGCGTCGGTGACCACCGAGACGGTGTGCCGCAGCAGCGCGTGCGCCGCGTCCAGCCGGGTGCGGATGCCGGCCAGCCGCAACAGCACCAGCTCGGACGAGGGGGCGAACTGCCGCCGTCCCGCCTCGCTGCGGGCGTGCCGCAGCACCCGGGCGTACGCGCCGGCCGCCGCCCCGATCCAGGCCGCCGACCAGCCGACGTGCGCCAGCGGCGCGAACACGCGGGTGGCGATCTCCCGGAACCCGCCGTGCTCGCCGACCACCTGCCACTGCGGCACCGCGCCGCGCAGCCGCATCGGCACGCTGTGCGTGGCCCGCATGCCCAGCGGGCGCCACCCGCCGGTCACCTCGATCTCCACCTGCTCCCGGTCGGCGTAGACCAGGTCCACCTGGGCGGCCGAACCGGCCCCCGGGGCGCGGGTGGTGATCAGGAAGGCGTCCGCGTACGGGCCGCCGGTCACGATCGGCGCCTGCCGGTCGACGCGCAGCATCTCGCCGTCGTGCTCCAGCGCCGACTCGGCGGTCAGCAGGTGGCCGCCCTTGCCGGCCTCGGTGGTGACCGAGCCGAGATACCGCTCGCCCCGGGCCACCGCCGGCAACACCTCGGCGCGCAGCTTCTCCCCGCCGTACGCGGTGATCGCGGCGACCTGCTGGCAGTGCATGGCGAAGACCATCGCCACCGACATGTCCACCCGGCCCAGCGCCAGCGTGGCGTCGACCAGGTCCGGCAGCGTACCGCCGGTGCCGCCCTCGGTGGCCGGGACGAGCAGCCCCAGCAGGCCGGTACGGCGCATGGCGGCCAGCGCCTCGGTCGGGAAGGCCGCGTCCTCGTCGGCCTGGCGGGCGTGCTCCGCCGCCACCTCGGCGACGGTCTCGACGGCCGGGGCGTACCCGGCGGCCGCGGTCACCGGGAACCACCGCCGACCGGGGCGCGCAGCTCCTCGACCACGCCCCACAGCCCGCCGGCGGTGGCGAATGTCGAGTCGACCAGCTTGTCGTCCGGCACGGCGACGCCGAACGTGTCCTCGATGGCGAACAGCAACTCGATCTCGCGCATGGAGTCCAGCCCGAGGTCGCGCAGGCGGGACTCCTCGGTGATCTCGGCCGGGCCGGCGAACTTGAGGAACGGGCGGAGCAACTCGGTGAATTCGGCGTTCATGACGTCACCTTTCTTCTCGGGTTTCGGCAGTGGTGCCCGGCGGGTCGACCGGGTGCCGGGTCAGGGTCAGCCGGGACGTCTCGACGACGCGGTCGCCGTCGCAGACGACCTCGACCGGCGCCGGGTGGCCGAGGAAGGCCAGCAGGCTCGCCGAGAGCCCGTACGCCCCGACGTTCGGCACGGCGAGCACGTCGCCCGGCCGTACGTCGGGCAGGGTCGCGGCGCGGGCCCAGGTGTCCAGCGGGGTGCACAGCGGCCCGGCGACGATCGCGGCCTCCAGCGGCGCGCCGTCGCGCCCGTCGGCGGCGTGCAGGGCCGGTACGAGCGGCGGCAGCCGGCGCAGGCCGGACATCCCGCCGAGGTGGTTGATGCCGGATTCCAGCACCACCACCGGCGTGCCCTGCGACCGCTTGACGTCCAGCACCCGGGTGAGCAGCGTGCCGGCGGTGGCGGTGAGGAACCGCCCCGACTCGAAGGCGACCGTCGGCGTGCCGTCGCGCCAGCCGGGGAAGAGGCCGTCCAGGGCCGCGGCGACCCGGTCGGCGAGGCCGGTCAGGTCCGCGTTGTGTCCGGGCCGGGCGAACGGCGCGCCGAAGCCGCCGCCCAGGTCGAGCAGGGTCAGGTCGACGCCGAGCAGGTCCCGCAGCCGCCGGGCGGTACGCGCCGCGGCGGTGAACTGTGCCACCAGCGCGTCCACCGAGTCGACGTTGCTGCCGGTGTACAGGTGGAATCCCCGTACCGGGGCCGACGGGCGGGAGCGGAACCGCTGCGGTTCCCGCTCGATCCAGTCGGCGTCGGCGCCGAACTGGGACGCGACGCCGGTCATGGTGAGCCCCTGGCCCGGGTTGGGCACCCGGTCGTTGACGCGCAGCAGGCACCGCAGCTCGACGCCGTGCGCGGTGGCGATCCGGTCGGCCTGGTCCAGGCCCTCGGGCGAGTCGACGGAGAACCAGCGGACACCGGCGCGGACCGCCTCGGCGACCTCGGCGTCGCGCTTGCCGGGTCCGGTGTAGAGCATGCGCTCGCCCGGCACACCGGCCCGCAGCGCGGCGGCCAGCTCACCCGGGGAGCAGATCTCCGCGTCGCAGCCGGCGGCGTGCAGCGCCGCCACCAGCGCCGGGTGCGGGTTGGCCTTGAGCGAGTAGAACAGGCGGCTCGGTGCGGGCAGCGCGGCGACCAGGGTGGCGTGGCTGGTGCGTACCCGGGCCAGGTCGTAGCGGTACGCCGGCGTGTCGAAGGGCAGGTCAGCCATTGTGCTCACCCGCCAGCCGGGCCAGCGCCCGCCGGTCCACCTTGCCGTTGCCGGTCAGCGGCAGGTCGGGCAGCACGACGCAGCGCGCCGGCACCTTCATCTCCTCCAGCTGTTCCCGCAGCCGGCGCAGCACGTCGGCGGGGGGCAGCGCGGCCACCACGAACAGCGTCGCGCCGTCGCGGCCGTCGGCCGGCGGCAGCACCCCGGCCGCGTCCACCCCGTCGACCCGGTACGCGGCGGCCTCCACCTCGGTGGCGCTGACCCGGGTGCCCTTCTCCTTGTAGACGTCGTCGCGCCGGCCGGCGAAGTGGACGTAGCCGTCGGTGTCCACGTGGCCGTGGTCGCCGGTGTGCAGCTGCGGGAACAGGCCGTTCGCGCGCCGGAACCGCTGCGCGGTCAGCTCGGGTCGCCGCCAGTACCCGGCCATCACGTGCGGGCCGCGTACCACCAGCTCGCCACGGACGCCCGGTGGCTGACGCCGCCCCTCGGCGTCGACAGTGAAGATCTCGGTGCCGGGCAGCGCCCGCCCGCAGGCACCGGGCCGGCGCAGGTCGGCGTCCGGCGGCATGATCGCCGCGCGTTTGCACTCGGTGAGGCCGAACATGAGCTGGACGGTCAGGCCGGGCAGCAGCCGGCGCAGGCCGGCCAGCACCTCCGGCGGCATGGCGGCGCCGGTGTTGGTGAGCAGGCGCAGCGGCGGACGCGACGCGCCCGCCCGGCCGAGCAGCCGCAGCAGGTTGATCGCGAGCGACGGCACGCAGGGCAGCACTGTGGCGCCGGACTCGACAAGTGTCGCCAGCAGGCGGCCGCCGGTGTCCCCCGGGTCGCCCAGGCGCAGCCGGGCGCCGGCGACGGTGCTGAGGAACACCTGGTAGAGGCCGTAGTCGAACGAGGGCGGCAGCAGGACGTGCACCACGTCGTCGGGCCGGTAGCACAGCTCCGACTGGATCGCCCGCACCGCGAACGTGACCTGGGCGTGCGTGGAGACCACGGCCTTCGGCATGCCGGTGCTGCCCGAGGTGTAGATCAGGCAGACCGGGTCGACCGCGAGCGGGGCCGGGCCGGTGGACGCGCCGCCGATCGTCACGGCGGACGCGGCGCGGCGCACCTCGGCCACGCCGCGCACCGGGACGCCACGGGCGCGGGACAGGCCGGCCAGCACCGGGTCGTCGGTGAGGACCAGGCCCGGTTCGGCGTCGTCGAGCACGTGGGCGAGGGCGACCTCGGGGGCCGGCGTCCGCAGGACGACGAAGACTCCGCCGGCACGGGCGACCGCGTACAGCAGCGCGGGCAGGGTCGCACCGGCTGGCAGTGCCACCAGCACCCGGTCGCCGCGCCGGACGCCCTGCCCGCGCAGCCAGCCGGCCAGCCGCAGGCTGTCGGCCCACACCTGACGGTACGTGAACTCGACGGTCCCGTCCCCGGCGGCGGGCGCGTCGGGGCGCGCCTCGGCGGCGCGGTCCAGCAGGTCGTGCAGCAGTTCGGTACTCATCGGGCACCTCCGGTGGCGGCGCCGAACATGGCGCACAGGGAGCCGACGTCGCGCAGGTCGGCCGCGGACAGCGCGGTGGCCGGAACCTCGACGCCGAGCCGGCGTTCGACCCGGTCGATGACGTCGACCAGCCGGAACGAGTCGAAGCCGGGCAGTTCCCGGAGCACGTCGGTGGTGCGCAGGGCCGAGGAGTCCAGGTCCAGGGTGTCGCCGAGCGCGCCGAGCACCGCCGCGCGTACCCCGTCGTCGCCGGCCCGGCCCGGCGCGGGCGTGCCGTCGCCGCCGGGCGGGGCGGCCGGTCCGGCGATCGATTCCAGCGCGGCCAGGTGGTCGTCGATCAGTGTGCCGAGCGCGTCCGCCAGTTCCGGCGCGGCCGGCCGGCCGGCCTGGGCCCGCCGCAGCGCCACGTAGCTGCGCGTGGCGAGCTGCTGCCAGCGCGCGTCCTGCCCGGCCAGTGCGGCGGCGGCCTCCGGCCGGACCGTGGACAGCCAGCGTTCGTGCAGGTCGCGTGCGCGGGCCAGCAGCCAGACGTCGAGCACGAAGCGGTGCAGCCCGGCCACGGTGTCCAGGGCGGCACCGGTGCGGGCCAGGTAGGTGGCGATCTCCGGGCGGGCCCGGCCGGCGCGGGTGGCGTTGCCGGCGAGCATGGCTGGCACGTCGATCGCCGGGGCGGGGTGCGCCGTCGCCGCCAGCGTGTGGGCGCCCCCGGCCAGCGCGGCGTCGAACGCGGCGGCCGGCAGCCGCCACACGCCGGGACGCGCGGGGCCCCAGGCGGTGTCGTTGTGGTACGCGTCGACCACCGTGACCTCGCCCGGCGCGGCGGCCGTGACCAGGAAGCTGTGCCGCATGTGTTCGTGCTCGTGGTACGGGCACCACGGCAGGTCGTACGCGTCGGCGGTGACGTAGAGCGGCTGGCCCGGCGCGCACAGCCGGCGCACCTGCGGGCCGTCGAGCTGCATCCACCGGCCCTCGACCCGCAGGCCGAGCAGGTCGACCGCCTCGGCGGCCCGGTCGTCCGAGGTCGCCTCGACGGTGACCAGACCGTCCCTGTCCCGGGTGCGGAACCCGTACCGGGCGCCGAGGGCGAGGTGACTGCCGGACCCGTTCGCGTGGTCGGCCAGCAGGGCGAAGCTCGTCTGGAGACAGTCCAGCGCGGTGGCGTGCAGACCGGTCAGGATCGGCGTCCACACCGGATCCGTGCTCGGCCGGTCCGGCGCGTTCGGGACGTGGTGGGACATGGGGGACTCCTCGATGCGGGTACGTGGGCGGGGCCGCCGGCGCGGACGGTGCCGCGCCGGCGGCCGGTACGAAGGTCAGCTGTCGCCGTGGCCGTCCAGGCCGTTGGCCCAGGCGGCGAGCGCCTGTGCCTGCTCGGCCAGCGCGTGCTCGTCGGTGCCGATCGGGTCCTTGAAGAAGAACCCCAGCTCCTCGATCGGGCCGACGTGCCCGGCGCGGTGCGCCGCGGCGGTCAGCCGGGCGAGGTCGAGCACCAGCGGCGCGGCCAGTGTCGAGTCGACCCCGCTCCAGGTCAGCTGCATGGACATCCGGACGCCGAGGAACCCCTCGAACGAGACGTGGTCCCACGCGGTCTTGTGGTCGCCCAGGTCCGGCACGTTGTCGATGTGCAGCGGGGCGGTGACGTCCTCACCGAGCAGCGCGGGCAGCACACCCGACTTGGAGCTGAGCTTGCTGCGGGCGTTGCGCGGATCCTCCAGCGTGGCGCCGTCGCCGCCGCCGAGCAGGTTCACCCCGGCCCAGGAGAGCACGTGCAGGGCGCGGCTGGTGAACATCGGCGCCAGGGCGGTGCGCAGCAGCGTCTCCCCGGTCTTGCCGTCGGAGCCGGCGAACGGCACGCGTTCCCGCTGCGCCAGCATCTCCAGCGCGGGCAGGCGGGCGCCGGTGGACGGGGTGAAGTCGACGAAGCCGCAACCGGCCCGGAACGCCGCGTACGCGACCACCGAGCTGGCCGGCAGCGCCTTGTCGTCCGGGTCGGCCAGGGCGCGGGTCAGCGCGTCCAGGTCGTCGTGCTCGGGCCGGTGGTCGGCCGGCGGCTCGGTGGAGGACACGTTGATGACGACGACGCGGGACAGCCCGTGGCGGGCACGGAACTCCTCGATGTCGCCGGCCAGCCGCTCGACCACCTCGGCCAGCGGTCCGGTCTCGGTACGCGCGTCGTAACCGGTGCGCAGGTTCTGCTCGACCTCGGGCAGGCTGCCCCGCACGGCGGCCAGCACCGGCGCCGGGATGACCCCGGAGTCGACGAGCGACTCGGCCTTCTTCTCCAGCGGCGTGTCGACGATGTCGTGCCCGCCGACCACCAGGTCGGTCCAGCTCGCCAGCGGCGCGTCGCGCAGCATGCGGGTGTCGGTGACGCAGCCGGTCGAGTCGGCCATGCCGGCGCGCAGCGCCAGCAGACCGGTGATCGCGGTGGTGGCGACCGAACCGCGGGCGCCGTTGAGCCACACGCCGACGGGCGCGTCCGTGTCGGGGGACGAGGTCGGGGCGTGCGAGGTCTCGCGATGGGTGACGGTCACGGGAAGTTCCCTTCTCTGGTGCGCCGGGGACGGCGCGGATCAGCGGGCGAGCACCTTGGCGACGGCGGCGGCGATGTCCTCCATGTCCGGTCCGGTGCCGAGGAACGTGCTGTGGTGCGTCTGGACGGTGTGGGCGGCGAGCCATTCGGTGTTCGGGTACGTGCGCCCCCGGTGGATCGCCGCGAAGCGTTCGGCCAGCGGCGCGAGCAGCGGCTTCGTCCACGGCTGGAGCAGCCGGCTGCGGTGCAGCGGCTCGTCGGTGCAGTAGAACCGCCGGCCCAGCTCGGCGGTGAGCGCGGCGGCCACGGCGGTGTTGTCCATGCCGGCCGGCAACTCGTCGAAGACGATCGTGCCCTCGTAGATCGAGACGCGGGTCTGCTCCGCCGCCGGGCGCAGCAGCCGTACGCCGTCGACGCCGTCCAGCAGCTCGCCGAGCAGCCGGTAGTTGTGGTTGCGGACGTCGTGCTGCTCGTCCAGGGTGGCCAGTTGCGCGCAGGCCACGGCGGCGGAGAACTCACCCAGGCAGAAGTTGGCGCCCTGCACACCGGCGCTTTCCTCCAGGTCCAGTTCGCCCGCCGGAGTCCGGTCGCCGCGGTAGCGGCGCGAGTCGGCCCGCAGCTCCTGGAGCACCGGTGCGAGCGTGTCGTCGTCGGTGACCACGGCCCCGCCCTCGCCGCAGGTGAGCACCTTGCCGTGCTGGAAGCTGAAGCAGCCGAGCCGGCCGAGCGAGCCGGCCTGACGGCCCTGCCAGGTGGCGCCGTGGGCCTGCGCGCAGTCCTCCACGACGGAGATGCCGCGCGGCCGGGTGACCGCGTCGAGCGCCGGCACGTCGGCCATGTTGGAGGCCCAGTGCACGGCGACCACGGCACGCGGGTCCACCGACAGGTCGAGGTCGTCCGGCCGCACACAGCCGGTGTCGCGGTCGACGTCGACGAGCACCGGGACCAGGCCGGCGCGCAGTGCGGCGGTCGCGGAGGCGGTCCAGGTCAGCGCCGGTACGAGCACCGTCTCGCCGTAGCCGAGGCCGAGTGACTCCAGGGCCACCACCAGGGCGCTCGACCCGTGGTCGACCGGCACGCAGTGGCGGGTGCCGACGTAGCGGGCGAAGTCGGCGGCGAAGCGGCGCTCGAACAGGACGGTGTCGCCGACGGACGGGCTGCTGATCGCCCACCGGCCGCCGGTCAGCACCGCGGCGAGGTTGCCGGCGGCGTCCGGCGCGGGGACCGGCCAGCGTGGCCACGGACGGTCGGGTGGGCGGACCGGCCGGCCACCGTCCACGGCGAGCCGCCGGTCGAGAGGGATGGAGGTCGTCATGCCCTCGACCTTGACGGCCATCGATACATCGGCGGTACACACGCGATTGCCGGCCCGGCCGGCGCCGTGTATCGGCGTTGTATCCCGGTGGTCGAACCTCGGGGCATGAGCCGATCCGCATCGCCCGTGGGCGAACCGACCGAACCCCGCGCCGTCACGCGCGGCGTCTCCGTCGTCATCCCGGTCAAGGACCGGGTGGCGGAGATGCGCCGCCAGCTCCGCAGCCTGCGCGACGCCGCCCCGAACTGCCCGGAGCCGGTGGAGGTGGTGGTCGTCGACGACTCGGCGCCCGCCGCGGCCGCCGCGCACCGCGCCGCGTGCGCCGAGTACGGCGCCCGCTACGTGCGCGGGCCCCGGCACGTCGGGGCCAAACGGAACCTGGGCGTCCGGCACGCCCGCCACGACCTGCTGCTGTTCACCGACTCCGACTGCCGGGTGCCGGCCGACCTGATCACCCGGTACGCGGCCCGGCTGCGCGCCTCCGGGGAGGAGGTCGCCGGCGTCACCGGCCCGGTGATCGTCGAGCCCGGCGACAGCGCGTTCTTCCGCGTGATGCGCCGCTCGTACCTGCTGCTCGGCGACCTGACCCGGCCGCTGCACTACGAGCGCGTGTCCTGGGGCGCCGGGGCGAACATGGCGGTGAAACGCTCCGTCTTCGAGTCGGTCGGCGGCTTCCCGGAGGACTCCCCGATGCCGCTGGGCGGGGAGGACCTGCACCTCGGGCTGCTGCTCACCGACGCGGGCTACGCGCTGCTCACCGACCCGGGCGGGGTGATCACCCACGACACCGGCGTCGCCGACACGTTCCGCGCGGTCGCCTACCGGTTCACCACGTACGGGCGGTCCGAGCAGTGGCTCTGCCTCGCCCACCCGCACCGCCGCCGGTTCGTGCTCAACACCGCCAGCACGCTCGCGGTGACCGCGCTGGCCGGGCTGCTGACCGCCCGGCGCAGCGGAGGGCGCAGCCTGCTCGCGGTGCCGGCCGTCGCGGCCGCAGTGGTCGCCGCGAAGACACCCGGACGGCTCGGCGGCGACCGGGGACCGCGCGCGGTGGCCGAGTCGGTGGCCTGCGCGGCCATCGAGACGCTCTTCGACGGGGCCGCGTTCGTCACGTCGCTGCGGCTCGGCCGCCCCGACCTGCTCTTCACCGGCTTCCGCGCGCCGGACGAGGCGGACTACCAGCCGGACCGGCCGGACCACCGACCGGACGGTGCGGACCGCCGACCCCCCCTGCCGGTGGCCGCGCCGCCGGTGGCGGCCTGAAGGGGGAGTGGCAGTGCCGACGACGTTCCCGCTGGCCCCCGGCCAGCAGATGATGTGGGAGTTCATGACCGCGCTCGACCCGGCTCACCCCGGGGCCTCCCGGCTCGTGGTGGTGGAGTTCCGCCGGTTACGGGGCACCCTGCGGACCGACGTGCTGCGGCAGGCGATGCAGGACGTGGTGGACCGGCACGACGCGCTGCGGATGCGGTTCGATCGCATCGGCGTGGAGCCCCGGGTGCAGATCCTGCCGTACGTGGAGTCGCCGCTGGAGTACGTCGACCTGTCCGGCCTGCCGCCGGCCGAGCAGCAGGACCGCGTCGAGCGGATCGCGTACGCGCACCGCAACGACGCGTTCGACCCCGGCCGGGCGCCACTGTGGCGGGCCGCGCTGGTCCGGCTCTCCGAGACCGAGCACCTGCTCGCGCTCTGCTTCTTCCACATGGTCTCCGACGGCTGGTCGTGCCGCGTGGTGGTGGAGGACCTGTGCCACGCGTACGCGGCCCGGCTCGGCGCGGCCGATCCGCAGCCACCACTGGGTGTGGACCACTGCGCCCTCGCCGCGCTCCAGGAGGCGGAGCAGGCCGGGAACGGCGTCGGCGCCGCCGTCCGGGGCGCGTACTGGCGGGACCGGCTGCGGCCGGTGGAGCCGTACCAGCTGTTCCCGGCGTCGCCGCCGGCGCCGGACGTCGCGCTCAGCGCTGAGGTGGCCACCCGCTTCGCGTTCCCGCCCGAGGTCACCGCGCGGCTGCGCCCGGCCGCCCGCCGGTCCCGCACCAGCCCGTACGTGCTGCTGCTCGCCGCGTACCTGGTGCTGCTGTCCCGGCGGGCCGGCCGGCCCCGGGTGGTGCTGGGCACCACCACGCTGGGCCGGGAGAGCCCGCTGTCCCGGCAGCTCGTCGGGCAGTTCACAAACAACGTCTACCTGCCGGTCGACGTCGCGCCGGACACGCCGATGAGCGCCGTGGTCGACGCCGCGCACGCGTCGCTGGCCGAGGCGGTCGCGCACGCCACCGCGTTCCACCGGCTGGCCCGGGCGGTCCACCCCGACTTCGCGGCGATCCGCCCCTGGCCGGACAACCACCTGTTCGACGCCTGGTTCCAGTCCGCCGCGTCCGCGTCGCCGGTGCTGCACTGCCCGGAGCTACTCGTGGAGCCGGTCGACGTCACCGCCCGGCCCGTGCCCGGCACACCGCCGCCGGTGGTCGCCGCGGACGTGCCGCCCGAGTGCCTGCCCGTCTGGGTCAAGCGCGGTTCGCCGATCGTCGTGGTGGACGACGACCGGGCCGGCGGCGTGGTGATCCGCAACCGGGGCGTCTTCGGCGACGACCTGGTGAGCGGCCTGATCGACGACTACGTGGCGGTGGTGTCGGCGCTGGTCACCGACCCCGCGACCACCCCGGCGCGGGTACGCCTCCCTGACGGTGCGTGCTTCCTCGACCACGCGATCGGGTAGGAGTTCCGGCGGAGCGATCGGAGAGAGGTACGACGACCATGACGGACACCTCGACGAACCAGCACACGACGGAGCAGCCCGCGCCGCCGGTGCCCCGCTCGGCCGTCCGGGCCCGCTGGTCGGTGGCGCTGCTCTTCGTCATCATGGGCCTGGCCATCGGCGGGTGGTCGGCCCGCGTGCCGGAGGTGCGGGACGCGGTGGGCGTCGGCAACACCGGCTGGGGCCTGGCGAACATCGCCACCAATGCCGGGGAGCTGATCTCCCTGGTCGTGGTGGCGGTGCTGATCAGCCGGATCAACACGCGCCGGCTGGCGCTGGCCGGGGCCGCGCTGATCCTGGTCAACGCCCCACTGCTGGCCGCGTCCACCACCGTGGTGGCGCTGGTCGGCGGGCTCGCGGTCTGGGGCTTCGCGGCGAACCTGCTGGCCACACCGATGAACGCCCAGTCGGTCGAGGTGCAGAAGCGGTACGGGCGGCCCATCCTGTCCACCTTCCACGCCGGGTTCAGCATCGGCATGCTGGCCGGCGGCCTCTGCGGCACCGGCGCCGCCGCGATCGGGATGTCCCCGTCGGCGCAGATGGCGGTCACCAGCGTCCTGCTGGGCGCGCTGCTGGTCGGCACCCACCGCTGGCTGCCCGACACGCCCCGGCAGGAGACGAAGGACGGCGAGGACCGGCGACGGCTGCGCGACAGGTTCACCCCGCAGCTGCTGCTGCTCGCGGTGATCGCCTTCCTCGCCTCGTTCATCGAGATGGCCGGCGCCCAGTGGAGCGCCCTGTACGCGACCGAGGTGGCAGGCGCCGCAGCGGTGCTGGCCGCTGCGACGTACACCTGCCTGTCGCTGGCCGCCACCGTCGCCCGGCTGTTCGGCGACCGGCTGGCCGGCCGGTTCGGGCGGATCCGCTTCGTCCGGCTGTCCGCGCTCGTGGCCACCGTCGGCGTGGCGCTGCCGGTGGCGTACCCCCATCCGGCGGCGGTGATGGCCGGCTTCGGACTGCTCGGCTTCGGCCTGGCGTGCGTGACCCCGACGGTGCTCGGCTTCGCCGGAGAGCAGCCGGGCCTCACCTCGGGCGAGGGCGTCTCGGTGGTGGCCATGGGCCAGTGGCCGGGCGCGTTGCTGGCGGCGCCCGTGATCGGCCTGCTCGCCGGCGCGCTGGACCTGCGGAGCGCGTTCGTGGTGGTGGCCGTGATGGCGCTCGCCGTGGTGGCGTTGATCGGGCGGGTCCGCGCGACGGCGCTGCCCGGCGAGAGCCCGGTCCCGCCCCGGCCGTGAGGGCCGGGGCGGGGGCGGCGGTCAGAAGTCGTCGTCGAACGTGACCGAGCCGGTCACCCCGACCTGGTACGCCGACACCCGGCGCTCGAAGAAGTTGGACAGCTCCTGCACGTCCTGCAACTCCATGAACGCGAACGGGTTGCCGCTGCCGTACATCGGGGCGATGCCGAGCACGGCGAGGCGCCGGTCGGCCACGTGCTGGAGGTATTCGCGCATGTCGGCCAGCGACATCCCGGGTACGCCCTGCCCCAGCAGGTCCTCGGCGAAGCTCACCTCGCACTCCACCGCCTCGGCCAGCATCTCCTTCACCTGCCGCTGCATCTCGTCGTCGAACAGGTCCGGCTCCTCGGCGCGTACGGTCTCCACCACGTCGAAGGCGAATGCCATGTGCATCGACTCGTCCCGGAACACCCAGTTGGTGCCGGAGGCCAGCCCGTTGAGCAGGCCCCGGGACCGCAGGAAGTAGACGTAGGCGAACGCCCCGTAGAAGAACAGACCCTCGATGCACGCGGCGAAGCAGATCAGGTTGAGCAGGAACGCCCGCCGATCCGCGCGGGTCCGCAGTTCCCGCAGGTCGAAGACGGAGTCGATCCACCGGAAGCAGAACTCGGCCTTGCGGGCGATCGACGGGATGTTCTCCACCGCGGCGAACGCGGCGAACCGTTCCTTCTCGTCCGGCACGTACGTGTCCAGCAGGTTCAGGTAGAACTGGACGTGCACCGCCTCCTCGAACAGCTGCCGGGACAGGTAGAGCCGGCCCTCGGGCGAGTTGACGTGCTGGTAGAGGTTGAGCACGAGGTTGTTGGCCACGATGGTGTCGCCGGTGGCGAAGAACGCCACCAGCCGGGACACCAGGTGCCGTTCGGCCGGGGACAGCTTCGCCAGATCGGCCAGGTCGGAGTGCAGGTCCACCTCCTCGACCGTCCAGGTGTTCTTGATCGCGTCCTTGAAGCGGTCGAAGAAGCGCGGGTAGCGCATCGGCCGCAGGGTCAGGTCCATGCCGGGGTCGAGCAGCATGTGCCGGGTCGGTGCGGTGGTGGTCACTGGCATGCCTCGCAGCTCTCGGGGTTCTCCAGGGAACAGGCCAGCGCCTCGTCGTCGCTGACGGCGGAGACCACGCCGGAGACCGGGGTGGGCACCGGGGCGACGGTGGCCTGCTGGATGCGGGTGGCGGGACGGGATCGCAGGTAGTAGGTGGTCTTCAGCCCGGCCTTCCAGGCGTACAGGTACATCGAGGAGAGCTTGCCGATGGTCGGCGCGCTCAGGAACAGGTTCAGCGACTGGGACTGGTCGATGAACGGGGCGCGGGCGGCGGCCAGGTCGATCAGCGCCCGTTGCGGCAGCTCCCAGGCGGTGCGGAACAGCTCGCGCACCTCGGCGGGGAGTTCGGTGATGTCCTGCACCGAGCCCTCGGCCCGCTTGATCCGGTCGCGGACCTGCGGCGTCCACAGCCCGCGCGCCTTCAGCTCCCGCACCAGGTACGTGTTGACCTGGAGGAACTCCCCGGACATGGTCTCGCGTTTGAACAGGTTGGACACCTGCGGTTCCACGCACTCGTAGCAGCCGGCGATGGACGCGATCGTGGCGGTCGGCGCGATCGCCACCAGCAGCGAGTTGCGCAGCCCGCCCGCGGCGATCCGCTCGCGCAGCGCCGCCCACCGCTGCGTCTGCGCCGGCTCCGCGCCCCACAGGTCCGGGTGCAGGTCACCCTTGGCGGCCCGGGTCTGCGGGTACGCCGGATGCGGGCCGAACTGCTCGGCCAGTCCGGCGGAGGTCTCCAGCGCGGTCAGCAGGATCTCCTCCTGCACGCGCGTGGACAGCTCCTTGGCCTGCGCCGAGTCGAACGGCAGGCGCAGCGTGAAGAACGCGTCCTGCAGTCCCATCAGGCCGAGCCCGACCGGCCGCCAGCGCGGGTTCGACGCCGCCGCCTGCTCGGCCGGGTAGTAGTTGATGTCGATCACCCGATCGAGGAAGACCACCGCCGTGCGGACCGTCGCGCGCAGCCGCTCCCAGTCCACCCCGTCGGCGGTGACGTGGGCGCCGAGGTTGACCGACCCGAGGTTGCACACGGCGGTCTCGGCGTCGTCGTTGACCTCCAGGATCTCGGTGCACAGGTTGGACAGGTGGATGACGTTGCCCGGCTCACCGGTCTGGTTGGACAGCCGGTTCGACGTGTCCTTGAACGTCATCCAGCCGTTGCCGGTCTGCGCGAGCGTGCGCATCATCCGCCCGTACAGGTCCCGGGCCTGCACCGTGCGGACCGCCTTCTTCTCGGCGGCCCGGTACGCGGCGTCGAACGCCTCGCCGTACAGGTCGGGCAGCTCCGGGGCGTCCGACGGGTCAACCAGCGACCACTCGCCGTCGGCCTCGACCCGGCGCATGAACTCGTCCGGGATCCAGTTGGCCAGGTTGAGGTTGTGCGTACGCCGGGACTCCTCGCCGGTGTTGTCCCGCAGCTCCAGGAACTCCTCCACGTCCGGGTGCCACGGCTCCAGGTAGACGCAGGCCGCGCCCTTGCGCCGGCCGCCCTGGTTGACCGCGGCCACCCCGGCGTCGAGCGTCTTGAGGAACGGCACGATCCCGTTGGACCGGCCGTTCGTGCCCCGGATCAGCGCGCCCCGGCCGCGCACCCGCGACCAGGAGATGCCGATGCCGCCGGAGAACTTCGACAGCTTCGCCACCTGGTGGTACCGCTCGTAGATCGAGTCCAGCTCGTCGCGCGGCGAGTCGACCAGGAAGCACGACGACATCTGGGTGTGCCGGGTGCCGGAGTTGAACAGCGTGGGGGAGCTGGGCAGGTAGGCGAGGGTGGACATCAGCCGGTAGAAGCCGACCGCCTCGCCGGGGGTGCGGGACAGCCCGCAGGCCACCCGCAGCAGCCAGTACTGCGGCGTCTCCACCACCAGCCGGGACTCCGGGTGCCGCAGCAGGTAGCGGTCCGCCACCGTGCGCAGTCCGAAGTACTCGAACCGCAGGTCGCCGTCCGGGTCCACGGCGTCGTCGAGCTTGCGGGCGTGCCGGGCCACGAACGCCGCCGTCTCGTCGCCGATCAGCCCCAGCCCGTGCGCGTACGCGATCGACTGGCTGAAGCTCGCCACGCCCTGACCGCGGACCTCCTTGTCCACGTACGCGGCCAGCAGCCGCGCCGCCAGCTTCGAGTACTGCGGCTCCTCGCCGATCAGCTCCGCCGCGGTCTGGATCGACAACCGGTCCAGCTCGGCGGTGGTCGCCCCGTCGTAGAGCCCGCTTATCGTCTTGGTGGCCACCCGCAGCGGGTCCACCTCGTCCAGGTCGGCGACCCAGCGCTCCACCGCCCGGACGATCTTGTTGACGTCCACCGGCTCGGCGCCGCCGTCGCGCTTGCGTACCCGCATCGCCGGCCGGCGGACCTCGGACCCGCCGGTTCCGGACGGGGGACTCTCCTGTACGACCGTCATGACCTCTCCTCGCTGTCACCGTCCGGAGACGGCGGGAGACGCCAACGGGCGCGGCGCAACGGCCGTCCCGGCTGCTGGCGTCGGTCGTCCCGCGCGACCTCCGACCGCCGTACGCGGAGGCGCACGGCGCGCTGGCAGGTCTTCGGACTCGCGGGCCCGACCGGGGTCGCCGGCCGCCTACTGGCCGTCGCTTCCCAGGCCGTGGCCCAGTGCTGTTGACGGCTGTCGTTCCCACTCACCGCTGCGGGGCAGTCCCGGACTTCCACCGGGTTCCCTCTTGCCTCGGACGGACCAGTGAAGGCCCGGCCGAACCAGCTGCGAGAGCCACCATATATGGCGGTGAGGGCTTCCTTGCAACACCAGATGTCGTGTCGGCGTGTCGGATTGATCTCACCGTCCACTGTGCCTACCCCCGATGCCGCGGCTCGCCGCCGGGCGCGATACTCGGCGGTATGGGGAATACCGGACGCCGCTGGGCGTGGGTGGCGGTCCTGCTCGTCGGCGTCGGGCTCCACCTGCTGGTGCTGGAGACACTCGCCGGCACCGGGACCGTCACGTTCGTGCCGGCGCTGATCCTGCTCGGCGCGTCCGTCGCACCCGCCACGTTCCTGACCTTCGCCCAGGGGCGGCCGGCGCGCCGCCCGGTCCCCGGCTCCGTCGTCGGCGTCGCCGCGCTGCTCGGCGGCGTGATCGGCGTGGTCGCCGCCGGCTGGCTGGAGTACGGCACACTGCACCGCCTCGGCGTCCTGCCGATGGCGCTCGTCGGGCTGGCCGAGGAGACCGCCAAGCTGATCGTGCCGGCCGGCGTCCTGCTGCTGTGGCGGCGGCACCGGTCCCCGGCGCAGGGGCTGGTGATCGGCGTGGCCTCCGGCACCGGGTTCGCCGCGCTGGAGACCGTGGGCTACGCGTTCGCCGCGTTCGTCGGGTCGCAGGGCAGTCTCGGCGCGGTGGAGCAGACACTGCTGGTACGCGGTCTCACCGCGCCCGCCGCGCACCTGGCCTGGACCGGGCTGACCGCCGCCGCGCTGTTCACGTTCGCCGCCGCGCCCGGTGGCCGGAAGCTGGCGGCGTTCCTGCTCACCTTCGCCGCCACCGTCACGCTGCACACCTGCTGGGACACGTTCGGCACCCGGCCCGCGTACGTGTTCATCGGCGGCGTGTCGCTGGGCTGGGTGCTGCTGCGCCTGCACCTGGACCGCGAGCGGCCGGCCGTGTTCCGGGCGCCGGCGGAGCCGAACCGGGACACCCATCATGATCATCGCCAGTTCGCCGAGGTGGCGGGGTCGGAGCACCTCTGATGCCGCCACCTCGGCGTGATGGAGTCGGTGCGTCTCAGCCGGCGGCCAGCCGGACGCCGAGCGCCACGAAGGCGACCGCGCAGAGCCGGTCCACGCGCCGCGACCAGCGGCTGTCGCCCCACCGGCTGGCGAACCGCCCCGCGCCCACGCCGAGCACCAGGTCCACGGCGAGCTGCACCGCGACGAACAGCACGCCGAGCAGCACCAGCTGCGCCGCCACCGGGCCCGACTCGGGCCGCACGAACTGCGGCAGGAACGCCACACTGAACAGGATCATCTTCGGGTTGAGCAGGTTCGTCAGCAGCCCGCGGCGGAACGCCCGCCCGGCGCCGCCGTCCGGCCGGTCCGCACGCGCGCCGGGCCGGCCCGTGCCGCGCAGCGCCCGCAGCCCCAGCACGATCAGGTACGCCGCACCGGCCCACCGGATCGCGGTGAACAGCACCGGGGACGCGGCGATGACGGTGGCGAGCCCGGCGACCACGGCGGCGACGTGCACCGCCTCCCCGGCGGCGACCCCGAGCGCGGCCACCGCGCCCGCCCGCGGGCCGTACCGGGTGGCGTTCGCGAGCACGAACATCATGTCCGGTCCCGGTGTGAGCATGAGCACCACGATGGCGGCCAGGTAACCGGCGAGCGTGGCCGCGGAGAGCCCGAGCACCGCTCAGCCCTCCCCGGCGCCGTCGAGCAGCGCCCGGCGCAGCGCCAGCCGGTGCTCGCGCCGGATCTGCGCCTCCCGGTAGCGCCGCCGGTCGCCCTCGGTCTCGGTGCGCAGCGGCGGCACCGGCCGGGGCTGCCCCTCGTCGTCCACCGCCACCATCACCAGATGCGCGGTGGCCACGTCCACCGGCGGCACCGCGCGGTCCCACCGGTCCGCGCTGACCTTGACCGCCACCTCCATCGAGCTGCGGCCGGCCCAGGTGATCCGGGCGTCCACGTGCACCACGTCCCCGACGCGTACCGCCCGCAGGAACGCGGTCTCGTCGATGGCGGCGGTGACGGCCGGGCCGTCGGAGTGGCGGGCGGCGACCACCCCGGCGACCGAGTCGATCAGGTTGAGGATGCGCCCGCCGTGGACCGTGCCCATCAGGTTGGTGTGGTGCTGGTCCATGATCTGCGACAAAGTCAGGTGCGAGGCCGACGGTGGTCGGCCGGTGAGCGTGATGGCGTCGGGCACTGTGCGGTTCCGTCCTCGCAGAAGCGGACCGCCGACCGGCTTGGGTGTGCACGTCGAGGGCACGCCGACGGCCCTGCGCACGGCGTGTCACCCGCCCGACCCACCCGCGAGGTCGACGGCGGCGCGCACCGGTGGTACGCGCGACGCGGGCAGGTCTTCGGACTCGCGGGCCGGACACGAGGTCGCCTACCGGCCGTCGCTTCCCAGGCCGTGGCCCAGTGCTGTTGACGGCTGTCGTTCCCGCTCACCGCTGCGGGGCAGTCCCGGATTCCCACCGGGTTCCCTCTTACGACACCCGGCCGTCGCCGCCCGGGTGAACCAGCGCTCCCCGCAGCGTAGCCCAGCACCGGGCGGGCACTGCCGTCAGGCCGGAGCCGGTCCCGTTCCCGTCGCGGCCAGCGGCGCCGCGCCGAACGACACCGCGAACCGCTTGCACCAGATCGACACGCTGCGCAACCCGTCCAGGTCCACCGACGCCGGGATGTCGTACGCCTGGTCGCCGATGTTGCCCTTGAGCCGGCCCAGTTCGACCCAGCGACCGTCGTCGAACACCTGCCAGCCGGCACGCCCGGGCAGCACCTCCCGGTCGGTGAGCCACACCCGCAGGTCGGGGCCGTCCGAGGTGTCCAGTCCCCGCAGGAGCAGCTGGCGGCGAGGCGGACCAGCTGCGCCCGGCCGGACGTGTCGTGCTCGTGGGTGACGAAGTCACCGGCGGCGAGGAGCACGTCGGCGGGCGCCCCGCCGGTCGCCGACGGGCCGGTCGTACCGGAGGGCGACGGGCCGGTCGTAGGCGACGGGCCGGTCGTACCGGCCGGCTGCGGCTCCGCCACCGACGGCAGCGTCTCGCGTACCTCACGGTCGGTCACCAGCCGCCACGGCTGGAACAGGTACAGACCCACCGCGAGACCGGTGACGACCACGGCGGCGAGCCCCGACAACACCACACGTCTTCTGCCCATGCTCCGACAGTAGGCGCGTACCCGGCGGAAAGATCTTTCCGACCGCTTACGGGTCGACCGCGGGCCGCCGCACCGGGACGCCGGTGGGTAGCGTCTGACCCATGGGGCGCTACGTGCTCGTCGTCGACGACGACCGGACGGTGAGCGACGTCGTCCGGCGGTACCTGGAACAGGACGGCTGCCGGGTCCGGCTGTCCTTCGACGGGCCCGAGGCGCTCGCCGCGGCCGAGGAGGAGCCACCCGACCTGGTGGTCCTCGACCTGATGATGCCGGGTCTCGACGGCATCGAGGTGTGCCGCCGGCTGCGTCGCCGCCTGCCCGGCCTGCCCGTGGTCATGCTCACCGCGCTCGGGGACGAGGCCGACCGGGTCGCCGGGCTGGAGGTCGGCGCGGACGACTACGTGACCAAGCCGTTCTCCCCGCGCGAGCTGGTGCTGCGTATCCGGTCGGTGCTGCGGCGCGCGGCCCCGCAGGACCGGGGACCGGCCGGGGTGCTGTGCGACGGCGACCTCACCGCGGACACCGGCCGGCGCGTCGCCGAGCGCGGCGGGCGTCCGCTGTCGTTGACCGTGCGGGAGTTCGATCTGCTCGCGTTCCTGCTGGCGAACCCGGGACGCGCCTGGTCGCGGGCCGAGCTGCTGGACCGCGTGTGGGGCTGGCGCTTCGGCGACCAGTCCACCGTCACCGTCCACGTCCGGCGTCTGCGGGAGAAGATCGAGGACCACCCGGCGCAGCCGCGCCGCATCGTCACCGTGTGGGGCGTCGGCTACCGGTACGAGCCGTCGGAGGCGTCCCGGTGAACGAACTGATGGTCATCGGGCTCTACGCCCTCCTCGCCGGTGCGGCCGTCGGCGCGCTCGCTGTGGGCGCGCTGCGGCTGGTGCGCCACCGGTCGATCCTCGCGCACATCGCGGTGCTGCTGGCGGTCACGATCGCCTCGGTGACGGCGGGCGTCACGGCCGTCGCCCAGGCCATGTTCCTGTCCGCGCACGACCTCCAGGTCGTCCTCGTGACGGTGGCGGCGTCCGCGGCGGTCAGCCTCGCCGTCGGGGTGGCGTTCGCGCGCCGGCTGGCGCAGGCGGCGGTCTGGGCCGACCAGGCCCGGCAGCGGGAACGGCAGCTGGAGGCCGGCCGCCGCGAGCTGGTCGCGTGGGTCTCGCACGACCTGCGTACGCCGCTGGCCGGGCTGCGGGCGATGGCGGAGGCGCTGGAGGACCGGGTGGTCGACGAGCCGGCGGCGGTGGCCGAGTACCACCGCCGGATCCGGGTCGAGACGGACCGGATGACGCGGCTGGTCGACGACCTGTTCGAGCTGTCCCGGATCACCGCCGGAGCGCTGCGGCCCGCGCTGTCCCCGGTCCCGCTCGGCGACGTGGTCTCCGACGCGATCGCCGCCACCGCGCCGCTGGCCGCCGACCGGCGGGTGCGTGTCGTCGCCCCGGAGACCGGCTGGCCGACCGTCCGTGCCGCCGAGGCCGAACTCGCCCGCGTCGTGACGAACCTGCTGGTCAACTCGGTGCGGTACACGCCGCCGGACGGCACGGTGCGCATCGACGCCGGCCGGGACGACGACGACGCGTGGCTGGCCGTCTCCGACACCTGCGGCGGCATCCCGGAGGCGGACCTGCCCCGGGTGTTCGACGTGGCGTTCCGGGGCACCCGGGCCCGTACCCCCGCACCGGCCGGTGCCGACGAGGCGGCGCCGGCCGGCGGCGGGCTGGGCCTGGCGATCGTGCGCGGACTGGTCGAGGCGCACGGCGGGCGGGTTGACGCGCACAACGTCACCGGCGGGTGCCGGTTCGTCGTCCGCCTGCCGGCGGTCTGACCGGGCCCTGCCGGTCAGCCGGCGTCCGGAGGGCCGGTCTCCACCAGGCGTCCCTGCGCCAGGCGCAGCCAGCGACCGACCTCGATCGCGGCGAGGAACCGCTCGTCGTGGCTGACCACCAACAGCGCGCCCCGGTAGGCGTTGAGCGCGTTCTCCAGCTGAGCGACGCTGACCAGGTCGAGGTTGTTCGTCGGCTCGTCGAGCAGCAGGAGCTGCGGCGCCGGTTCGGCGCCGAGGACGCAGGCGAGCGTGGCGCGCAGCCGCTCACCACCGGAGAGCACCCCGGCCGGCAGGTGCGCTCGCGGGCCGCGGAACAGGAAGCGGGCGAGCAGGTTCATCCGCTGCGCATCCGGGGCCTGCGGCGCGAACGCGGCCAGGTTCTCGGCCACGGTACGGCCCAGGTCCAGCAGGTCCAGCCGCTGCGACAGGTACGCGATCCGGCCGTCGGCGCGGGTGATCCGGCCGCTCTCGGGCTCCAGGTCGCCGTCGATCAGGCGCAGCAGCGTGGACTTGCCCGCACCGTTGTCGCCGAGCAGGGCGATCCGCTCCGGGCCGCGGATCGTCAGGTCGATCCCGTCGTCGGCGAACACCTGCCGTTCGCCACGCCGGACCCGGACCCGTTCGGCGGCCAGGAGCGTGCGTCCGGCCGGGACCGTGGTGGCGGGCAGTTCCACCGCGATCGTCTTCTCGTTGCGCAGCGCCCGCTCGGCCTCGTCGAGCCGTGCCCGGGCGCCGTCGACCCGTCCCGAGTGCATCTCGTTCGCCCGTCCGGCGGACTCCTGGGCGTTGCGCTTCATGGTCCCGGCGACGATCTTCGGCAGGCCGGCGCTGTCCAGGTTGCGGGCGGCGTTACCGGCCCGCCGGGCCGCTCGCTCGCGGGCCTCCTGCAACTCCCGCTTCTCCCGCTTGAGGTCCTGCTCGGCGCTGCGGACGTTCTTCTCCGCCACCTCCTGCGCGGCCCGCACCGCCGCCTCGTACGCGCTGAAGTTGCCGCCGTGGAACCGCATCTCGCCCCGGTCCAGTTCGGCGATGCGGTCCATCCGGTCCAGCAGCGTCCGGTCGTGGCTGACCAGCAGCAGGCAGCCGCGCCACTGCTCCAGCACGTCGTAGAGCCGGTGCCGGGCGCCGAGGTCGAGGTTGTTGGTGGGCTCGTCCAGCAGCAGCACGTCGGGCTGCTTGAGCAGTTGCGCCGCCAGGCCGAGGGCGACCACCTGGCCGCCGCTGAGCGTACCCAGGCGCCGGTCGAAGGCGAGGTCGCCGAGGCCGAGCCGGTCGAGCTGGGCGCGGGTGCGCTCCTCGACGTCCCAGTCGTTGCCGATGGTGGTGAAGTGCTTCTCGTCGGCGTCGCCGGCCTCGATGGCGTGCAGCGCCGCGATCAGCGGGGCGATCTCCAGGACCTCGGCCACTGTCAGGTCGGCGGCCAGCGGCAGGCTCTGCGGGAGGTAGCCCAGCACGCCGTCGACGGTGACCGACCCGGCGGACGGGCGGTACTCGCCGGCGATCAGCTTGAGCAGCGTGCTCTTGCCGGCGCCGTTCGGCGCGACCAGTCCGGTCCGGCCGCCGCCGAGGGTGAAGGAGAGGCCCTGGAACACCGGGGTGTCGTCCGGCCAGAAGAAGGTCAGGTTCGAGCAGACGATGAACGAGTCGGACATCGGGAAGACGACCTCGAAGGTGAGGGCGGGCGGACCACAGCCGCCCGGCGGGGGACACGGTCTCGGGTACGACGACACGACCACGGCGCTCGCCTGCGGTCGGTCACATGTCCGGTCTCACCCGGAGATGTCGTCGTCACCCGCCATGTCTGGTCTCCCGGTGCGGTCTTCGCGCTCGGACGGCCACGTCCGGCTCGCCCGGGGTCCACCGTAGCACCGGCCGGTGCCGGCGTGGGCGTGCCGGAGCGGTCCGTGCGGCCACCCCGTGGCCGACGCGCGCCCTATGCTCCTGGCCATGTCCCAGGTGAGTGCGGGTCGCTGGTTCGGGCCGGCCGGGTCCTCGACCGGCGACGCCCAGGTGTTCGTCTTCCCGTATGCCGGTGGTGTCGCCGCCTCCTTCGCGCAGTGGCAGGAACTGGCCGCGCCGGAGCTGTCGGTGCAGGTCGCGTTGATGCCGGGCCGGGGCGCCCGGTTGCACGAGGCGCCGGTGGACGACCTCCCGGAGCTGGTGGACGCGCTGGCGACAGCCGTCATCGAGCGGGCGTCCGGGCCGTTCCTGCTGGCCGGCCACAGCCTGGGGGCGCTCGTGGCGTTCGAGGTGACCCGGGAGCTGCGCCGCCGGGGTGCGCCCGCGCCGCTGGCGTTGCTGGTCGGCGGCGCGGAGGCGCCGCAGACCCGGCTGGTACGGCGGCGCGTGCACGACCTCGACGACGCCGGTCTGGTCGAGGCGTTGCGGGACTTCGGGGCCACGCCGGTCGCGTTGCTGGCCGACCGCGACCTGATGGAGCTGGTCCTGCCCGCTGTACGCGCCGACTTCGCGCTGTCCGAGCGGTACGTCTACCGGCCCGAGCCGCCGCTTGTGGTGCCGGTGCACGTGCTGCTCGGCGACCGGGACGAACACGTGGACCCGGACCGGGCCGCGGGGTGGGCGCGGGAATGTGTCACCGCGCCGTTGCGGCACGTGTTTCCCGGCGGGCATTTCTTCCTTTCCGACCATCTGCCGGAAATCATCGACCTAATGCGACACATCGTCGCCAGTCACACCGCTGTGGCGGATTAGGCGACAAAGAGCGGGTAAGGACTCGTACCCGTACCGGACCTTCCACAATGTCCGGTATTCGACCTGGTGAACCGGCCAGAAGCGGTGTTAAAGTCTGCCATCCGTTCGCCGAAGGGACGTCGCTGACGAGGCGGCATACTGTCGCGTGCGCCGAGGTGTTCATGAGCCGGCCGTACCTTCCGTCCCTGGCCCTGCGCGACTACCTGCACACCGTGGCGACCCTTCACCCGCAACTGCGCGAACTGCTCGACTTCGGGCGACCGGGCGCTGACGAGGCGCTGGCGGAACTGGCCGGCACGGTCAGCGAGTTCGACACCGACACCACCGGCCGGGGCGATTCCTACCGCCGGGCCCAGCGGGACACGCTCGTCCGCTGGGCCGGCATGCGGCGGCTGCTGGACCTGGCCACCCCGGACGCCGCCGCCCCGGTGACGCTCATCCTCGACGTGCTCGGCGGTGACGGCACAGTGGCCCGAGCCGCGAGCAGCCAGTCCGCCTGCTTCGAGTCCAAACTCGCGTTCATCACCGGCGACCTGTCCGGCCACATGGTCGACAAGGCGCTCGCGCACGGCCTGCCCGCCGTCCGCCAGGCCGCGCACTTCCTGTTCCTGCGCGACGCCGGCGTGGACGCGGTGCTGCTCGCGTACGGCACGCACCACATCCCGGCGGACCGGCGGCCGCAGGCGGTGGCGGAGGCGGCCCGGGTGGTCCGCCCCGGCGGCCGGATCGTGCTGCACGACTTCGACGAGTCCAGCCCGATGGCCGGGTTCTTCGGCGAGGTGGTGCACCCGCACGCCGCCGGCGGCCACGACTACCGGCACTTCAGCCGCGCCGAGCTGACCGGCCTGTTCGACGCGGCCGGGCTGCCGGTACGCGTCGTCGACCTGTACGACCCGCTGATCGTGCGCGGCGGCAGCGCCGAGTCCGCCTACTCGGGCATGCGCGACTACGTCGGCGACATGTACGGGGTGCGGGACTTCCTCGCCACGCTCACCGACGGCGAGGTGTGGGCGCTGCTGACCCGCCACTTCGACCACACCGGCTACCTGGCCGCGCTCGGCCGCGACGACGTGCCGGCCCGTCCGCTGGTCTACCGGGCCGACGGGCAGTTCGTGGCCGAGGTGCCCCGGATGGCGATCGTCGCGGTCGCGACGAGGACGCGGTGAGCGTGATGACCGGCCCGCGCTACCTGACCGACCTGGTGCACCGGCCCGCCGGCGCCGACGGCGACCGGCCCGCGATCGTCGGCCCGGACGGCGAGCTGAGCTATGCGGCGCTGTGGGAGCGGGTCGGCGCGACGGTCGAGCTGCTGCGCCGGTCCGGCGTGCGGCCGGGTGACCTGGTGGGCCTGCACCTGAACCGGTCCGCCGACTACGTGACGTCGCTGCTGGCGACGCTCGCGGTGGGCGCGGTCGCGGTGCCGGTCGACCCCGAGCTGCCGTCGGGCCGGGCCGAGCAGATGCTCGCGGCGGCCACGCCCCGGCTCGTCCTGTACGCCGGCCGTCCGCCCGCCGTCGCCGCGCCCGCGTCCACCGGCTGGCGGGACGTGCGTACCGCGCGGGCCGGGTCGCCGGCCGACCTGACCGACCGCACCGGCTGGCTGCCGCCGGGCGAGCACGCCGCGCTCGTGCTGTTCACCTCCGGCTCCACCGGCCGGCCCAAGGGTGTCGTGCTGCACCACGCCGGGCTGGTCAACCGGCTGGTCTGGGGCCACCGCCGGTTCGGGTTCACCGCCGACGACCGGGTGCTGCACAAGGCGTCGATCGGGTTCGACGCGTCGGTGCACGAGATCCTCTCCCCGCTGATCGCGGGCGGCGCCGTGGTCGTCGCCGGGCCGGGCCTGCAGTTCGACAGTCTCGGCCTGGTGCGGCTGATCCAGCGGGAGGCGGTCACCACCGCGCACTTCGTACCGACCATGTTGCGGCACGTGCTCGACGAGCCGGAGTTCGCCGGCTGCGTCACGCTGCGGCGGGTGCTGTGCGGCGGCGAGGCGCTGGACATGCGGCTGGTCCGGCGGCTGCGCGAGGTGCTGCCGTGCGAGCTGTTCAACGGGTACGGCCCGAGCGAGACCTCGATCAACGTGTCCTACTGGGACTGCGCCGAGCCGTACGCGGGCAGCATCGCCCCGATCGGCCGGGTCATCGACGGCGTCACCGCCCACGTGCTCGACGACGACCTGCGGCCGGTGCCCGCGGGCGGGACCGGCGAGCTGTGGATCGGCGGGGTCGCGGTCGGGCTGGGCTACCTGCGCGACGACGAGCGGACGGCGGAGCGCTTCCGCCCCGACCCGGCGCGGCCGGGCGCGCGGCTCTACCGCACCGGTGACCTGGTGCGGATCGCGCCGCCGGGTTTCCTGGAGTTCCGCGGCCGGGCCGACGACCAGGTCAAGATCCGGGGGGTCCGGGTGGAGCCGGGAGAGGTGGCCGCCGTGCTGCGCGCGCATCCCGCCGTGCACGACGCGGTGGTGGTGACCGTCCCGGACACCGACGACGGCCCGCGTCTGGTCGGGTACGTGGTGCCGCAGCCGCGGCGGGCCCCGGCGGTCGGCGGGCTGCCGCGGTTCCCGCTGCCGAACGGCATGGCGGTCACCGCGGCGTCGCCGGACGAGGCGGTCTTCCTCTACCGGCAGATCTTCGACCAGTCCGAGTACGCCCGTTTCGGTGTCCGCGTCGGCGACGGCGCAGTGGTCCTCGACGTCGGCGCCAACATCGGGCTGTTCTCGCTCTGGGCGTCCCGGCAGGCGCGTGACGTGCGCCTGGTCGCGGTCGAGCCGAACCCGGACACGTTGCCGTACCTGCGCGCCAACCTGGGCCTCTACGCCGGGTCCGCGTCGGTCGTCGAGGCCGCCGTGACCGACGCGGCGGGCACCGCCGAGCTGACTTCCTTCCCGGCGCTGAGCTACCTGTCCGGGCTCGGCGCCGACCGCGCCGGCGCCGCCTCCGACCTGGTCCGGTCGCACTACCGCAACGGTGGCGGCGACGCCGACGAGACCGAGCAGGCGGCGCTCCTGGCGGACGCCCGCCGCCGCCTCGCCCCGGTGGCGCACGTGGTGCCGACGGTGACGCTGTCGGACCTGCTGGACCGCTTCGAGCTGGACCGCGTCGACCTGCTGAAGATCAACACCGAGGGTGCCGAGCTGGGCGTGCTGCGCGGGCTGCGTCCCGAGCACTGGCCCCGGATCCGCCAGGTCTGCCTGGAGGTCGAGCGCAGCAGCGTGACCACGCCGCAGGTGCGCGAGCTGCTGTGCGCGGCCGGGTTCGAGGTGCACGACATCGGCGACTGGAACGTCGGTGCGGACGCCGACGTCAGCTACGTCTACGCCGTACGGCCGCAGGACCCGCCGCCCGCCGCGACCCCCCGGGACGAGCCCGCCGACCATCTGCTGACCATCGGGCTGCTCCAGGGACACCTGGCCTCGGCGCTGCCGCCCGCGATGCGCCCGGACCAGATCGTCCTGGTCGACCGGCTGCCGCGCCTGCCCAACGGCAAGGTCGCCCGGCTGGAGCTGCCACCGCCACCGCCCCGGCCCACCGAACCCGCCCCGGACCGGGGCAGCGACCTCACCGACAAGCTGCGCGAGGCGTGGCGGGCCACGCTCGGCGTCGACGCGGTGCAGGACGACGACACGTTCGTCGCCCTCGGCGGGCACTCGCTGACCGCGCTGCGGATGGCGCTGCGGGTACGGGAGATGGCCGGGCTGGAGGTGTCCCCGGCGAGTTGCCTGCGTGCCGGGTCGTTCGCCGACTGGGTCGACCGGGTCACCGAGGCGGGACGCGATGTCAGCCGGGCCCGCTGACGCGCGGCACGTCGTCGTGGTGGGCGCCGGCCGGCTGGCCCGCTCACTGTGCCACGCCCTGGCCGCGACGCGCACCCCGGCGCCGCTGCGCGTGACGGTCCTGGCCCGCGACCCGGACGCCGCACTCGCGCTCGCCCGCGCCGCGCGGGTGCGCGCCGCAGTCGCCGGAACCCCGGTCGACCTCACCGCCCGGCCGTTCACCGCCGAGCCCGCCGCCGGCCCGGGCGACGGGTACGCCGCCGACGCCGCCTCGATGGCCCGGCTCCGCCCCGACGTGCTGGTCTGCGCCGTGTCCGCGCAGTCGCCGTACGAGCGGGCGGCGGCACCGTCGGCCTGGACGGACCTGATCGCCGCGGCCGGCTTCGGGGTGACGTTGGCGTTGCAGGCCGAGCTGGTGTCCCGGCTGGCCGCCGCTCTCGTGGTCGGCGCGCCCGGCGCGACGCTCGTCAACGGCGCGTTCCCGGACGCGGTCAACCCGCTGCTCGCCGCGCTGGACCTGCCGGTGCGCTGCGGCATCGGCAACGTGGCGACGCTCGCCGCGTGCCTGGACGCCGCGCTCGGGCGTCCCGGGCCGCGCCGGCTCGCGGTGCTCGGTCACCACGCCCACCTCGCCGCGCCCGGCCCGGACGGCGACGACACCGCCGAGGTACGCGCCTGGCTGGACGGCCGGCCCGTCCCGGACGTCACCGGGCTGCTCGCCGGCTACCGCGCGTTGCCCCGGCCGGAGCTGAACTCGCTCGCCGGACACGCCGGGGCCGCCCTGGTGGCGGCGCTCGCCACCGGTGACGAGGTGACGGCGAGCCTGCCCGGGCCGCTGGGACTCCCGGGCGGCTACCCGGTCCGGCTCACCGGTGGCCGGACCGAGCTGCGGCTGCCCGCCGAGCTGCCGGTGGCGCAGGCGGTCGCGTGGAACACGGCCGCCGGGCGCCGCGACGGCGTCGAGGTCGGCGGCGGCCAGGTCAGCTACCCGCAGCGCGCCCGGGCGGCGCTGGCGGCGTACCGGCCCGACCTGGCGGGCGGCTGGCACGCGAGCGAGCTGCCCGAGGTCGCCGGCCGGTTCACCGCCCTGCGTGACCATCTGCGAACGGTGCCGCCGGCACCGGCCCGGAGTGTGTTGGAGGAACCCCGATGACAGTGACCACCCCGGCCACCCGCAACATGATCACCGACTACTACGACGTCATCGCGTCGGCGGTGCGGCGGTGCGGCGCGGTCCCCGGCGACGCGCCCGGCACACCCGGTTTCGCGCCCGGCTTCGACCTGCCCGAGCTGACCCCCGCGGTACGCGAGTTCTACGCCGCCGCCACGGTCGGCTGGTCCCCGCTGGGCCACTACGGCGGGCACGACCTGACGATGCTCGACCTCACCGCCAACCCGGGCACCCGGACCACGAAGACGTTCGCCTCCCTGGTGATCGTCGGCCGGGCGGTGGAACACATCCGGCGCACCGGCGAGCGCTTGTGCATCGTCACCCCGACCTCCGGCAACAAGGGCGTGGCGCTGCGCGACTCGGTGGCCCGCGCGTACGCGGCCGGGCTGGTCACGCCGGAGCAGCTGTCCATCGTGGTGCTGGCGCCGGCGGCGACGCGGCACAAGTTCCGCCACGACGCGCTCGCCGCCGACCCGGCGACCCGTGCGGTCAACCCGCTGCTGCGGTACACCGGCGCGGACCCGGAGGGCGTGAAGGCGCTCGGCCGCGCGTTCGTCGACGAGTACGCCGGCACCGTCCACGACAAGCACGGCGTCACGCTCTGGTACACGCTGGATCTGCGCAACTACCTGGTCGCCGACGCCGCTCGGGCCGCCTTCGAAGCCGACGTGTCGCCGGCCACCGGTGCGCGCTGGCACGCCCACGCCGTGTCCAGCGCGTTCGGCCTGCTCGGCTACAACCTGGGCCGCGACGTGCTGGAGGCGGCCGGCGACGCCGATCCGGCCGACCGGCCCGGTTTCCTGCTCGTGCAGCACCTCGGCACGCCGGACATGGTGCTCAGCCTGCGCCACGGCTCGTTCGAGCGGCGCGACTGCCCGGCGTACACGCTCGACGAGAGCCGGGGCGTCTGGACGCAGGACGCCGACCTGCGCTTCCCGGCCGTCACCGACGACCCGGCCGAGGTTCTCGACCCGACGTTCTACACCCACCGCCCGGTGACCTCCACGGCGATGAACGCGCTCATCGAACGGCACGGCGGCGACGGCGTCGTGGTGTCGCGGCGCGAGTGCGTGCGGCGCTATCCGGCCGCCCGGCAGTGGCTCGCGAACGCCGGCCTGTCGCTGCCCGACGACCCGGAGCGGCTACGGGAGTGGTCGATCCTGATGGCGCTGACCGGCGTCTGCAACGCCGTCGACCGGGGTCTGGTGCCGGCCGGGTACGAGATCGTGGTGCACGGCACCGGCAGCTACTGCGACGACTTCCGCGTCGCCGAGGCGGACGCCGAGGTGTCCACGCTCGCCGACGTGGTCGCCGCCGTCCTGGACCAGCGGTGAGCCCGGCACCGCCCCACCCGCTCGGCCTGCCGCCGTGGCTCGCCGCCCGGGCGCACGCCGCGGGCGTCGACCCGGCCGCCGTCGTCCTCACCGCCACGGCTCTGGTGGTTCGCCGGTACACCGGATCCCCGGTGGTGACGCTTCGGGACGGCGACGACCCGGTGACGCTGGACCTGACCGTGGACGCGCCGATCCGGGAGTTGTGCCGGTCGGTGCGCCCGGCACCGCCGGGCCGTCCGGTCGACGCCACCGTCGAGGTGAGTACCGACCTGGCCGGCGTCGCCGTGTCCGGGCTGCCCGCCGAGTACGCCGACGACCTCCGCGCCGACCTGGCCGACGTCCTGTCCACGCTGGATCCGGACGCCGCCTCGGCGGGGGTGCTGCCGTCGGCCCGCTACGAGCGGCGCCCGGCCCCGGAACTCTGGCGGCTGCACGGCGGAGACGGCACCGAGGCCGATCGGGTACGCGGCGACACCGTCCCGGCCGCGTTCGCGGCGGCGGTGCGGGCGTACCCGGACCGGCCGGCGGTGCTCGCCGACGACGCGACTGTCACCTACCGGGAAGTCGGTGCCGCAGTCGCCGCGACCGCCGAGGCGCTGGCCGGGTCCGGTGACGCCGCGGCACCGGTGGCGGTGCTGTGCCGCCACGGCGTCGCCACGATCACCGGCATCCTGGCGGCGCTGGCCTCGGGGTCGCCGTACGTGCCGCTGGACCCGGCGTACCCGGCGGCCCGGCTGGCCGCGATGCTGCGCGACGCCGGAGTCCGGGCGATCGTCGCGGATCCCGACCACGCCGGGCGGGCCGCCGCGCTCGCGGCCGACGCCGGGCTGCGGCTACCGGTCGTGACGACGCGCCGGGGCGATCCCGCCGTGCCGGTGCCGGCCGGGCCCGCACGACCGGACGACCCGGCGTACGTGCTCTACACCTCCGGGTCCACCGGCAAGCCGAAGGGCGTGGTGCAGAGCCACCGCAACGTGCTGTTCGGCGTCCGCAACCACGTGCGCAACTTCGCCGTCCGGCCGGACGACCGCACGAGCGTGCTCACCTCGTTCGGCTACGACATGGCGGTCACCGACACGTTCGGCGCGCTGCTGTCCGGCGCCGCCGCCGTGCCGGTCGACGTCCGCACGCACGGCCTCGGTCACCTGACCGGTGCGCTCGCCGATCGGGGGGTGACCGTCTACCACTCCACCCCGACCGTCTTCCGGTACGTGGTGGCGAGTCTCGGCGAGCGCGGGCGGCTGCCGTCGGTCCGTGCCGTGGTTCTCGGCGGCGAGGAGGTCACCCGGCACGACGTGGTGCTGGCCCGGCGGTCGTTCGCGCCGGGCGTGGTGTTCGTCAACGGGTACGGCACCACCGAGATCAGCTTCGCCGCGCAGCACCACCTGCCGCCGGGCGTGGACCCGGAGCGGGCGGTCGTGCCGATCGGGCATCCGCTGCCGGACGTCGAGGTGGTGCTGACCGACCCGGCCGGACGTCCCGTCTGCCTCACCGGCGAGGTGGTCGTGCGGACCCCGCACGTCGCGCTCGGATACCTGGGCCTGCCGGAGCTGACCGCGGCCCGGTTCACCGAGCACGACGGGGTGCGCGCGTACCGGACCGGGGACGTCGCGCGGCGGCTGCCCGACGGCATGCTCGTCTACCTGGGCCGCGGTGACCGGATGGTGAAGATCCGTGGCCACCGGGTGGAGCTGGGCGAGATCGAGGCGTGCCTGGCGGCGCTACCCGGGGTGGCCCGCGCGGCGGTGGTGGCGCGGCACGGTGCGTCCGGCGCGGGCGAGCAGGAGATCGTCGCGTACGTGGTCGGTGTGGCCGGGGCGCTCGTCGAGACGGCAGCGCTGCGGGAACGGCTGGCCGCCGTACTGCCGGACTTCATGGTGCCCCGGGCGGTGGTGGCGGTGCCGGAGCTGCCGATCGGGCCGACCGGCAAGCTCGACCAGGCCGCCCTGCCCGACCCGGACGCCGGACGCCCGGACGCCGGGGGGCCGCCGTCCGGACCGGTCGAGCAGACCATCGCCGCGGGCTGGTGCGCCGTGCTCGGACTGCCCGCCGTGGACCGCCTGGTGAACTTCTTCGAAGCGGGTGGGCACTCGCTCCAGCTCGCCCTGGTGCAGGGGTACCTGGAGGAACACCTCGGCCGCCGGGTGCCGCTGGCCCGGCTGGTGGAGTTCCCGACGGTGGCGGCGCTGGCCGCGCACCTGGCCAGGCCCGGGGACGCCGCGGGCGTACCGGAGGACGGCCGGCTGGCCGCGGTCGGCCGCCGGATGGCCCGCCGCGCCGCCGCGCGGGCCGCCGGCGGCGGGGAGGGACGGGCGTGAGCGAGGACGACCGGATCGCGGTGGTGGGCCTGTCCTGCCGGGTGCCCGGCGCGGCCGACGCGCAGGCGCTGTGGCGCAACCTCCTGGCCGGAGTGGACTCGGTGCACCGGACCCCGGTGGGGAAGGGCACGCCCACCGGCCCGGACTGGGTGCCGGCGTTCGGCCGGCTCGACGACCTGGACGGCTTCGACGCGGACCTGTTCGGCTATCCCGCCGCGGCGGCGGCGCTGCTCGACCCGCAGCACCGGCTGTTCCTGGAGGTCGCCTGGCACGCCCTGGAGGACGCCGGGATCGACCCGGACCGCGACCCGGCCCAGATCGGCGTGTTCGCCGGGTGTGCGCCCAACCGCTACCTGCACCACCACCTGCTCGGCAATGCCGCGCTGGCCCCGGCGACGGGCGCGCTCGCCGAGGACTGGGACGACGCGCTGACCGGTTCCGGCTGCGACTACCTGCCGACGCGGACCGCGTTCGCGTTGGGGCTGTCCGGCCCGGCCGTGGCGGTCCAGACCGCCTGCTCGACAGCGCTCGTCGCGGTGTGCCAGGCCGGGCAGAGCCTGCTGGACTACCGCTGCGACGTGGCTATCGCGGGCGGCGCGGCGGTGGTCTCCACCCGGCAGGCCGGTTACCGGCTGCGGCCCGGTGGGCTGCTGGCCACCGACGGGGTGTGCCGCCCGTACGACGCCGCCGCCACCGGGCAGGTGTTCGGCAACGGCGCCGGGGCGGTGGTGCTCAAGCGGCTCGCCGACGCCCGCGCCGACGGCGACCACGTGTACGCCGTGCTGGCCGGGTGGGCGGTGAACAACGACGGCGCCGACCGGCCCGGCTTCACCGTGCCGGGCGTGTCCGGTCAGGCGGCGGTGATGGCGGAGGCGCTGGCGTCGGCCGGGTGGGACGCGGCCGACGTGGGCTACCTGGAGGGGCACGGCACCGGCACGCCGGTGGGCGACGCGATCGAGGTGGACGCGCTGACCCGGGTACGCCGGGGCGCCCGCGCCCCGCTGCTGCTCGGCTCGGTGAAGGGCAACCTCGGCAACCTGGACGCCGCGGCGGGCGTGCTCTCCCTGATCAAGGCCGTGTACGCGGTCCGCACCGGACAGGTGCCGGGCACCGCGCACTTCGCCGCCGCGCACGACGACGTCGACCTGGCCGCCGCGGGCGCCGAGGTGGACGCGCAGACCCGGCCGTGGGCCGGACAGCGGCGTGCGGGCGTCAGCTCGTTCGGTCTCGGCGGCACCAACGCGCACGTGCTGGTCGAGCCCGCAACCGCGGCGGACCGGCCGGACGCCGGGGCACCCGGCCCGGTGGTGCTGGGACTGTCCGCGGGCAGCCCGGCGGCGCTGCGGGAACTGGCCCGGCGGCTGGCCGTCCGGCTGGCCGAGGGCGACCTGGCGGTGGCCGACGTGGCGCACACGCTCGCGGTGGGACGGCGGCGGCTGGCGTACCGGGACGCGGTCGCCTGCGCCGACGCGGGGGAGGCGGTGACCGGGTTGACCGCGCTCGCGGCCGGCGACCCGGTGGACGGCGACGAGGCCGTCCGCGCCTGGCGCGCCGGTGCCGACCTGCCCGTGCCGCCCGGCCGGCGGGTGCCGCTGCCCGGCTACCCGTTCCGGCGGACCCGGCACTGGATCGAGGCGCGACGATGACCGGTCCCGAGCTGCCCTTCCCGCAGGAGTGCCTGCCCGACCTGGTAGCGGCGCACGCCCGGCGGCGTCCCGGCGCCCCGGCCGTGGTGCAGGGCGACCGGACGTTGAGCTACGCCGACCTGGTCGGCCGGGCCGCCGCGCTGGCCGCGTCGCTGCGCGCCCACGGCGTCGGCGCGGACGACCTGGTCGGGGTCTGCGTGGACCGCCGCCCGGACCTGGTGGTCGCGCTGCTCGGCGTGCAGGCGGCCGGTGCCGGGTACGTCCCGCTCGACCCGGCGCTGCCACCCGGACGGTTGCGGGAGCTGGCCGCCGAGGCCCGCCTGCGCGTCGTGGTGGGTACGCCCGTCGGCGGGGCGTTCACCGGCCGGACCGTGCTGGACGTCCCCGCCGGCACCGCGCCCTGGCAGCCGACCCCGGCGACGCTCGGCACCACCGCGTACGCGATGTTCACGTCCGGGTCGACCGGGCAGCCGAAGGGCGCGGTGATCGAGCACCGGGCGCTGACCGAGAAGGTCACCTCGATCGCGGAGTTCTGCGGGTTCGACGCGGCGACCCGGTGCCTGGCGTTCGCGTCGATCGGGTTCGACGCGTCGGTGGCCGACATGCTCGCCCCGCTCGCCGCCGGGGGCACCGTCGTGCTCGCCGGTGACGCCGAACGGGCCGACCCGACCCGGCTCTACCGGATCTGCGCCGAGCAGTCCGTCGACGTGGTGGTGCTGCCGCCGCCGATCCTGCCGCTGCTGGACCCGGGCCGGCTCCCAGGCGTACGGCTGGTCGTCACCGGCGGCGAGGCGACCGGCCCGGAACAGGTGGGCCGCTGGACCGCGGGCGGACGCCGCTTCATCAGCGTGTACGGCCCGACCGAGGCGACGGTGCTGGTGACCTGGTTCGAGGGCAGCGGCGAGTGGACCCGGCCCATCCCGATCGGGCGGCCCGCCGCGAACCACCGCATCCACCTGGTCGACGACGAGTTGCGCGAGGTGGGCCCGGGGGAGATCGGCGAGGTGCTCGCCGGTGGTCCCGGGCTGGGCCGCGGATACCTGTTCGACGCCGCCCGTACGGCGCAACGGTTCCTCCCGGACCCGTTCTCCGGCGAGCCGGGGGAGCGGCTGTACCGCACCGGTGACCTGGCCCGGTGGCTGCCGGACGGGAACCTGGAGTTCCTCGGCCGGGCCGACCGGCAGGTCAAGATCCGGGGGCAGCGGATCGAGCTGGGCGAGGTCGAAGCGGTGCTGCGCCGCCACCCGGACGTCGACCTGGCCAGCGTCCAGGTCCGCGCCGGCCCCGGCGGTCAGGAACTCGTCGCGTACGTGGCGACCGGCCTCGACGTGGCCCAACTGCGCGACCACTGTCACCGGCTGCTGCCGCCCGCCGCCGTACCGGCCCGGATGCGCACCCTGCCCGCGCTGCCCATCACCATCAACGGGAAGATCGACACCGAGCGGCTGGCCGCGCTCGACGTCGCCGGACCGGCCGCCGCCCCGTCCGGCGAGCCGCCCGCCACCGACACCGAACGCCTCGTGGCGCAGGCGTGGGCCGCGCTGCTGGACGTGCCCGCAGTCGGCCGCGACGACGACTTCTTCCACCACGGCGGGCACTCCATCACGGCGATGCGGCTGGTCGCAGACCTGCGCGAACGGCTCGGCCGCGACCTCGCCATCGAGGACGTGCTGGCCGGGCGGACGCCGCGCGGCATCGCCGCCCGCGCCGACGCCGCCGCCCGGACCGGCCCGGCCCCCGTCGTCCGGGGACGGCCACCAGCGCTGTCCCCGGCGCAGCAGCGGCTGTGGTTCCTCGACCGCTACTTCCCGGCCGCCGCGTCGGCGTACAACGTCGCGTTCGCCGAACGGCTCACCGGCCCGCTCGACGTGGCGGCGCTCGCCACCGCGCTCACCGCCGTCGCGGAGCGCCAGCAGATCCTGCGCTGGCGCATCCCGGAGCGCGACGGCGTGCCGTACGCGGTCGCCGACCCGCCGACGCCGGTGCCGCTGCCGGTGCGCGACCTCGACCCGGGCACGGACCTCGCCGGTCACCTCGCGGCGCACGCCACCACACCGTTCGCGCTGGCCACCGACACGCTGTGGCGGGCCGAGCTGATCCGCACCGGTGCCGACGAGCACGTGCTGGCCGTCTACGCCCACCACGCCGTGTTCGACGGCTGGTCCCAGTCGCTGTTCTACGCCGACCTCGCCGCCGCGTACCGGGCCGCGCTCGGGGGCGGGCCGCCGCTGCCGCCGCTGCCCGCCACGTACGGCGACTACGTGGCCTGGCGCGCCGACCGGTCCCGGCGCCGCGCCGCCGCCGACCTCGACTGGTGGCTGGACCACCTGACCGGGGCACCGGCGGTGCTGCGCCTACCCGGGGGACGGGACCGGCCGGCCGAACAGACCTACACCAGCGCGACGGTGCGCACCCGGCTGGACCGGGCCGCCACCGCCGCGCTCACCGACCTCGCCGCCGGGCTCGGCGCGACCCCGGCCGCCGCCGTGCTCGCCGCGTTCGCGCTGGTGCTGGCCCGGCGTGCCGGCCTGCCCGACCTGGTGGTCGGCACCCCCACAGTGGACCGGCGGGCCGCCGACTTCGAACCGATGGTCGGCTTCTTCATCGAGATCGCGCCGCTGCGGCTGCGCCAGACGCCCGGGGCGGGCTTCGCCGCGCACGTCCGCGCCGCCTGGGAGGAACTGCTCGCCGCGCTCGCCCACCCGGAGGCGCCCGTCGAACGCATCGTCGGTGGCCTCGGCCTGGGCGGCCTGCTCGACCGCAGCCCGCTGGTGCAGGTGCTGTTCAACATGTATACGTTCGACGAACCCCGGCTGGACCTGGCCGGCCTGACCGCCGAACCGGTGCCGGTGCCCGCGCCCGGCTCCCCGTTCGACCTCACGCTCTACGGCATCACCCGGGACGGGCGGCTGCGCGTGGAGATCGTCTTCAACCCGGACGTCTACGGCGAGGCCCTGGTCACCGAGGTGCTCGCCGACGTCGAGCGGCTGCTGCGTGCCGGCACCGCCGACCCGGAGCGGCCGGTGGCGGAGCTGCCCGCTTGGACCGCCGTCGAAGCCGGAACGGCCGGCGACGTGTCCCGCGTCGCCCGGGTGAACCGGGCCGGAGGCCGCGCCGGGCTGCCCGCGGCCCGCCCGGCCACCGCCACCGAGCGGCGGATCGCCTCGGTCTGGTGCGACGTGCTCGGCGTACCGGAGGTGGCCGCGACCGACAGCTTCTTCGACGTCGGCGGCGGCTCGCTCGCGGTCGCGGTCGTGCAACGGCAGCTCAACCGGCTGCTCGGCACGAGCCTGCGGGTCGTGGACCTGTTCCACCACCCGACCGTCCGTGCGCTCGCCGCGCATCTGGACAGCGTAAGCGCGCCGGGCGAGGACGCCGGGGACGAGGCGGTGGAACGCGCCGCGCGCCGGGGCGCGCTGCGCCGTCAGCGGGTCCAGCGCCGCCCGGCGGCGGAGGAGGAGCCGCGGTGACGTACCTGGTCCCCCTCGGCGACACCGGCTGGTCGGTGTGGCGGGACGTGCTGCTGCGCAGCGCCGGGTTCCCCGCCGACGGACTGGACCGGTTCGCCGCGCCGGACTGCGCCGACGCCGCCGACCGGCACCTCTCCGGTGACCTGGACGAGGCGGCGTTCACCGCCGCGTACGCCACAGCCGTCCGGGCGTCGTCGGCGGCGCTGTGCGGGATCGCGGCCGACCCGCTGTTCCGCGAGGCCGTCGCCTGGCAGAACCCGGAGGCGCTGGTGGCGCTGGACGGGCTGGTCCGCGACGGCCCGGACGCGCCACGCAACGTACGACGCCGGGGCCGGGAGAACGTCGTCGCCGGGTACTGGCAGCGCTACGTCGCCAAGTGCGAGACCATCGGCTTCTTCGGGCCGGTGTGCTGGGGCACCCTGACACCCGGCGCGCCGGGCGTCACCGCCGTGCCCGGCCCCGGGCTGCTCCGCCGCCGCGCCGTCCACCTCGAACACTGGGCGCTCGCCGCGTACGCCGACCGGCTCGCCGCCGACCCGCGGGTCCGGCAGTGGCTCGCCCCGGTCCGGGCGCCGCACACGCACCTGGAGGGCCGGGTCGTGCACCGGCCCGCCCAGCGCCCGGAACAGGTGTCGTTGAGCGAGTCGATCGCGCTGGGCCGGTGCGACGGCACCCGCCCGGCCCGGGACGTCGTCGACGACCTGGTGCGGGACGGGCACACCGGCGTACGCCGCGCCGAGGAGGGTTTCCTCCTGCTCGCGCAGCTCGTCGAACGAGGGCTGCTGCGCTGGGACTTCGACCTGCCGCAGGGGCTCTCCGCGCAGGACCGCCTGCGGGAGCGGATCGCCGCGATCGGCGAGCCGGACTGCCGGGCACGGGCGCTGGCCGGGCTGGACCGGCTGGCCGCCGCCCGGACCCGGGTCGCCGGTGCCGCCGGTGACCCGGCCGCGCTCACCGGCGCGCTGTCCGCGCTGGACGCCGAGTTCACCGCGCTCACCGGGCTGCCGCCGCGCCGCCGGGCCGGGCAGAACTACGCCGGGCGGGCGCTGTGCCACGAGGAGACCGCACGCGACGTGGACCTCACAGTCGGCGGCGGCCTGCTCGACGCGCTGGCCCCGGCGCTGGCCCTGCCGCTGCGGGCGGCGCGTTGGCTCACCGCCGAACTGGCCACGGCGTACGGCGACGCGCTGCGCGACCTGTACGACGACCTGCGCGGCGACGGGCAGGTCCGGCTCGGTGACCTGTGGTTCGTCGCGCAGGGGCCGCTGTTCGGGCCCGGCGACCGGCCGGTGGACCGGGTCGCCGCCGAGTTCGCCGCCCGCTGGGAGCGGGTGCTCGGGCTGGCCGGACTACCGGCCGGGACGGCCCGTCTGCGGTTCGGCGCGGCCGAGCTGGCGCCCCGGGTGGCCGCCGAGTTCCCGGCGACGCGCCCCGGCTGGAGCGCGGGCCGGGTGCACAGCCCGGACCTGCAACTGTTCGCCGAGTCGCCCGAGGCGCTGGCCGCCGGCGAGTTCGGGGCGGTGCTCGGCGAGCTGCACGCCGCGTACGCCACGTTCAACGCCGAGCTGTTCACGCACTGTCACCCCGACGTGGAGCGGCTGCGGCGCGCGTACGCGGCCGACCTGGGCCCGCGGCGGCTGCGCCCGCTCTACCCGGTCGACTTCCCCCGCGTCGGTGGGCGGCTGTCGGCGTCCCTGTCCGGGCCGGACGACCACCGGCTCGCGTTCGCCGACGCGCCCGGCGCACCGCGCGACCGGCTCGTGCCGGCGAACGCGGCGATCGTGTCCGAGGTGGACGGCGTGCTGGTGGCGACCGGTCCGGACGGCACGCGCTGGCCGCTGGTCGAGGTGTTCTCCGACCTGATCGCGGTGCACGCGGGCGACGCGTTCAAGCTGATGACCGACCGCCCGCACAACCCCCGGGTGACAGTCGACCGGCTGGTGCTGGCGCGGGAGACCTGGCGCACCACCGTCGGGGCGACCGGCCTGGCCGACGCCGTCGACCAGGCGCGGCGCTACCTGGCGGTCCGCCGCTGGCGGGCCGCGCTGGGCCTGCCGGAGCGGGTCTTCGTCCGGGTGGCCACCGAACTCAAACCCGCCTACGTGGACCTGAGCAGCCCGGTCTACGCGAACCGGCTCTGCCTGCTGCTGCGCGCCGCCCGGCGGGCCGGTGGCGACGACGTGGCCGTGACGGTGTCGGAGCTGCTGCCCGTGCCCGGGCAGGCGTGGCTGCCCGACGCCGCGGGCCGCCGGTACGCCAGCGAACTGCGCCTGCACATCAGCGATTCGGCCGAGCCGGAGGTCATGGCGTGACGAACGAGACAGTGGAGCCGATCGCGATCGTCGGGCTCAGCCTGCGCGTACCGGGGGCGGCGTCGGCGGAGGAGTTCTGGCGCAACCTGGTCGTCGGCGCCGAGTCGCTGACCCGGTTGACCCGCGCGGAGCTGCTGGCCCGGGGCGTCACCGCCGAGCAGCTCGACGACCCGGCGTACGTGCCGGTGGCCGCCGTGCTCGACGGCGTGGACCGGTTCGACGCGGAGCTGTTCGGGATGAGTCCGCGGGACGCGGAGCTGACCGACCCGCAGCAGCGGCTGTTCCTGGAACACGCGCACGCCGCGCTCACCGATGCCGGCTGCGACCCGGCTCGCTACGACGGCGAGATCGGCGTGTACGCGGGCGGCAACGCCGACCTGTACCAGTGGCTGAACGTCCGGCGGAACCCGCGGGCGCTCGCGGACGCCGGTGAGCTGCGGGTGTCGCTCGGCAACAAGCCGGACTACCTGGCCAGCGCCGTCGCGTTCCGGCTCGGCCTGCGCGGCCCGGCGATGACCGTGCAGACCGCCTGCTCGTCGTCGCTCGTCGCGGTGCACCTGGCCGCCGAGGCGCTGCGCAGCGGCGAGTGCGACACGGCGCTGGCCGGCGGGGTGTGCGTGGAACTGCCGCACGGCGTCGGGTACGTCGCCGACGAGGGCTACACCTCCGCCGGCGGGCACTGCCGCCCGTTCGACGCGGACGCCGACGGCACCGTCTACGGCAGCGGCGTCGGCGTGGTCGTGCTCAAGCGGCTCTCCGACGCGATCGCCGACGGCGACGACATCCGGGCGCTGGTCATCGGCAACGCGGTGAACAACGACGGGTCGGCCAAGGCGAGCTTCACCGCGCCGAGCGTCACCGGGCAGGTGGAGGTGGTCACGCAGGCGCTCGCGGTGGCCGGCGTCGTCCCGCGTTCGGTCGGCTACGTCGAGGCGCACGGCACGGGCACCGTCCTCGGCGACTCGATCGAGCTGGCGGCGCTGAGCACCGCGTACGGGCGGCGGACCGCCGAGCGCGGCTGGTGCGGCGTCGGGTCCACCAAGGCCAACATCGGTCACCTCAGCGCGGCCGGTGGTGTGATCGGCCTGATCAAGACCGTGCTGTCGATGCGGCACCGGCTCATCCCGCCCACCGTCAACCACGACCGGCCGCACCCCGACATCGGCATCGAGGCGAGCCCGTTCTACGTGGTGTCCACGTTGACCAAGTGGGAGCCGGAGGGCGAGGGACCGCTGCGGGCCGGCGTCAGCTCGTTCGGCCTGGGCGGAACCAACGCGCACCTGGTGCTCCAGGAGGCGCCGCCCCGCGTACCCCCGGAGCCGGATCACGGCGGCGGCGAGCTGCTCCAGGTGTCGGCCGCGACTGCCGACGGGCTGGCCGCCGCCTGTGCCCGGCTGGCCGAGCGGCTCACCGGCGCGCCCGATGTGGAGCTGCGCGACGTGGCGTACACGCTGCGGGAGGGCCGGCCGGCCCACCGGCACCGCGCCGCCGTCGTCGCCGTCGACCGGGCCCGCGCTGCGGCGGCGCTCACCGACCCGAAGCGCCGCGCCACCGGGGACGCCGCGGCGCCGCCCCGGGTGGGCCTGCTCCTGCCCGGTCAGGGCGCGCAGCACCCCGGCATGGGCGCGCACCTGGCCGCGACCGAGCCGGTGTTCGCCGCCGCCGTGGACGAGTGCGCCGCGGTCCTCGGCTGGGACGCGAACGAGATGATCTTCGACGCCGGACCCGGTGCGGACGAACGGCTGGCCGGACCGGCGGTGGCGCAGCCCGCGCTGTTCGCCGTCGAGTACGCGCTGGCGGCGCTGTGGCGGCACTGGGGTGTCACGCCCGACGCGCTGATCGGCCACTCCGTCGGCGAACTGGTCGCCGCGACGGTGGCCGGGGTGTTCGACCTGCCGGACGCGCTGCGGCTCGCCGCCGCCCGGGGCCGCCTGGTCCAGGCCGCACCGGAGGGCCGGATGCTCGCCGTGCAGCGCGGCGCCGACGAGATCGCGCCGCTGCTGCCCGACGGTGTCGCGGTGGCGATCAGCAACGGCCCGCACACCTGTGTGGTGGGCGGCGCGCCGGAACCGGTCGCCGCCGCCGAGGTCCTCCTGCGCGAGCGCGGTATCGGCTGCACGCCGCTGCGGTCGCCGTACGCGATGCACGTGCCGCTGCTGGCGGCGGTGCGCGACGACTTCGCGGCGCTCGTGGCGGCGGTGCCGCGCCGGGCGCCGGACCTGGCGGTGTTCTCGGCCGCGACCGCCGCGCCGTTCACCGACGAGCAGATCACTGACCCGGCGTACTGGGCCGACCAGCTGTGCCGCCCGGTCCGGTTCGGCGCCACGGTGGCCGCGCTCGCCGCGACCGGCGCCGCCGAGGACCTGCTGCTCCTGGAGTGCGGCCCCGGCCGGCAGCTCGCCGGTCTCGCCCGGCTCAGCCTGCCGGCGGGTGCCCGGTCGCCGCTGCGTACACTGCCCGCGCCGGGGGAGCGGCTTACCGACCGGCACACCGCGTACGAGGCGGCGGGCCGGCTGTGGACGGCCGGGGTTCCGGTGCGGGTGCCCGCGTCCGGCACGCCGCGCCGGGTGCCGCTGCCCGGCTACCCGTACCAGCGCGCCCGGCACTGGATCGATCCGGCGCCGGTGGCCGCACCCGCCGCGCCGGCCACCGACGAGCGGTACGACGACGGCGTGGTCGAGGTGCCGGTCTGGCGTCAACTGCCCGACGCCGCGCCCGGCGAGGCGCCCGGGCCGCTGCTGCTGTTCGTCGCCGGGGAGCGCGGCGAGGCGCTCGGGGACCGGCTGCGCGAGCGCGGCGCGGACGTCACGGTGGTCCGGCCCGGACCGGCCTTCGCGGTCCGCCCGGACGGCTACCGGCTGCGCCCGGCCGGCGTCGCCGACCACCAGCGCCTGCTCGACGAGTGCGCCGACGACGGCCGGGCCGCCCGGATCGTGCACGCGTGGGCGCTCGACGGCGACCCGGCCGGCACCGGCGTCGGCGCCGTGACGGCGGCCCAGGAACACGGGTACCTCGCGCTGCTGACGCTGCTGGAGGCGTTGCCGGCCGCCGACGTGGCGCTGGACGTGGTGACCGCCGGCACGGCCGACGTGACCGGCGTCGACCTGCTGCGCCCGGAACACGCCACGGTGGCCGGGGTGGTGCGCTCGGTGCCGCTGGAACGTCAGGGCCTGCGCTGCCACTGGGTCGACGCCGACCCGGCCGATCCGGGCGCGGACGCGCTGGCGGACGAACTGCTCGGCGCAGAGCGGGCCGAGGCGGTCGCGCTGCGGCTGGGCGGGCGCCGCTGGACCCGCGGGTTCGCGGCGGCGCCGCCGCGCCGGCGTACCGGGCCGGTGGTGCGCGACGGCGGGCGCTACCTGATCATCGGCGGGCTGGGCCGGGTGGGCGGGGCGTTCGCCGCCGAACTGGCCCGCCGGGGCGCGCGGCTGGTCCTGGTCGGACGCACCGCCCGGCCGGACCTGGTCCAGGCGCTGGAACGGGCCGGGGCGCAGGTCCGCCACGTGCGCGCCGACGTGACAGACGTGGACGCGCTGCGGGCGGTACGCGCCGGCATCGAGGACGACCTCGGCGGACTCGACGGCATCGTGCACGCCGCGCGGCTGCCCGACACCGGGCTGTCCGCCGGGTCGCGACCGGCCGAGGCGGCCGCCGAACTGCTGCCGAAGGTCACCGGCGCGCTGGCGCTGCGCGCGGTCTTCGGTGACCTGCCGCTCGACTTCGTGCTGCTCAGCTCCTCGGTGACAGCGCTCGCCGGCGGCCTGGGCCGCGCCGACGACACGGCCGCCAACGCGTTCCTCGACGCGTACGCACGCAGCCCGCACGGCTGGCGGGCGCCTGTGCTGTCGGTGGCCTGGGGCGCGTGGCGGGACGAGGGCGTACCCGGCCACGACGGGCTGGCACCGGATGCGGCAGTGCGGGCGGCGCTGCGGGTCCTCGCCGAGGGGCGTACCGGCTCGGTGGCGGTCGGCGCCTACACCGTGGAGGCGGTCGCCGGGCACGAGCGGCGGCTCGCCTCGGCCACGGCGGCCACCACCTCGACGGTGACCGCCGCCGACGGGGACCTCACCGCCACGGTCGCCCGGATCTGGCGGGACGTGCTGGGCGTGGCCGAGGTCGGCCCGCACGACGACTTCTTCCGCCTCGGCGGCACCTCGCTCGTGGCCGCGCAGCTGGTGCTGCGGATCCGGCAGGCGGTGGGTGCCCGGCTGTCGATGCGGGTGCTGTTCGACGCGCCAACAGTCGCGGCGATGGCCGCCCGGATCGAGTCGCTGCGCGCCGCACCACCGGTCGAGGCGCCCATCCCGCGCCTGCGCCGGCCGGGACGGCCGGGATGACCGAGTCGCGCCACGACGTCACCTCGGTGGGCGACGTCTACACCGTTCCCGCCTCGTACGCCCAGGAGCGGGTCTGGTTCACCGCCCAGCTCAGCCCCGGGCAGCCGTTGTTCACGATGACCGACGCGGTCACCCTGCCGCCGGGCGCCGGGCCGGCGCAGGCGCTCGCCGCGCTGCGGGCGGTCACCGACCGGCACGAGGCCATGCGCACCACGCTTCGCCTGGACGGCGGGCGGCTCTACCAGGACATCCACCCCACGGTCCCGGTGGAGCTGCCGGTCACCGACCTGTCCGTGCTGCCCGAGCCGGAGCGGGAGGCCGCCCGCGCCCGGATCGTCGCCGAGTACGCAGGTCTCGACCTGCCGATGGACGCCGCCCCGCTGTGGCGGGCCCGGCTGCTACGGCTCGGCCCGGACACCTGGTGGCTGCTGTTCGCCGGGCACCACGTCATCCTCGACGGCACGTCCCTGCTCCACCTGCGCGCCGAACTGACCGAGCTGTGCGCCGCCGCCGTCGCGGGCCGCGCGCCGGACCTGCCCGAGCTGCCCGTCCAGTACGCCGACTACGCGGCCTGGGAACGCGACCGCCTCGACGGCCCCCGGTGGGACGAGCTGCGCGACTACTGGCGGGAGGCGCTGACCGGCGTGCCCGCCGTGCACGCGCTGACCACCGACCGGCCGCGCCCGGCGACGCTCACGTTCGACGGCGCCGACATCCGCCGCACGCTGCCCGGCGACGTGACGGCGGCGCTGCCGGAGCTGTCCCAGCAGACCGCCGCCACCCCGTTCATGGTGCAGCTGGCCGCCTACGTCGCGCTGCTGCACCGGCTGTCCGGAAGCGACGACGTGGTGGTGGGCATGCCGGTGGCCGGCCGCGACCGGGCCGAGCTGGAACCGCTGCTCGGCATGTTCATGAACATGCTGGTGCTGCGGGTCGACGTGTCGGGTGACCCACCGTTCCTGACGCTCGTCCGCCGGGTCCGCCGGGTCGTGCTGGACGCTCTCGACCACCAGGACATGCCGTTCCAGAAGCTCGTCGAGGAGCTGGCGGTACGGCGCGACCCGGGCGTGCCGCCGCTGTACCAGCTCACGTTCCACCACCTGCCGACCGGCCGGGGCGAGGCGTTCGGCGGCGCCATGGACGACCTGTCGCTGGAGATCGCCGGGGACGAGTTGCGGCTGGAGTACCGCACCGCGCTGTTCGAGCGCACCGCGATGGAGGCGTTCGCGGACCGCTACCTGCTGCTGTTCGCCGCCGCCGTGGCGGCGCCCCGGACCCGGGTGAACGCGCTGCCGGTCATGTCGGACGCCGAGCACGCCCAGGTCGTGACCGGCTGGAACGCCACCGCCGCGCCGGTACGCCGGACCACCCTGGCGGAGCTGTTCGAAGCCCAGGCCCGCCGCACGCCCGACGCGGTCGCGCTGGTCGACGGCGACACCCGGATGACGTACGCGCAACTGTCCGCCGCCGCCGAGCAGGTGGCGCGGCGGCTGCTCGCGTACGGCGTGGGACCGGAGTCGGTCGTCGCCGTCCACGAGCCGCGCTCCCACCGACTGGTCGCCGGGCTGCTCGGCATCCACCGGGCCGGTGCGGCGTACCTGCCGCTGGACCCGGACCACCCGCCGCAGCGGCTCGCCTTCATGCTCGCCGACGCCGGCGCCCGGGTGCTGCTCGCAGACGAGGTGCCGGACGGGCTCACCGTCCCGGGCACCGTGCTGCCGCTCACCACGCCCGACCGGCCGCACACCAGGCCGGACGGGCCACGCACCGCCGGGGGCACTGCCGCCGGACCGGGCAACGCGGCTTACGTGATCTACACGTCGGGCTCGACCGGGCGGCCGAAGGGCGTGGTGAACGAGCACGCCGCGATCGTCAACCGGCTCGACTGGATGCAGGACGCCTTCGCGCTCGGCCCGGACGACGCGGTGCTGCACAAGACGCCGATCGGGTTCGACGTGTCGGTGTGGGAGGTGTTCTGGCCGCTGCTCGTGGGCGCCCGGCTGGTGCTGGCCGCGCCGGGCGGGCACCGCGACCCGGCGTACCTGCGGGAGCTGATCGAACGGGAGCGGATCACCACCGTCCACTTCGTGCCGTCGATGCTCGACGCGTTCCTGTCCACCGCCGGCCCGGCCGACCCGACCCGCTGCCGGTCGCTGCGGCGGATCGTGTGCAGCGGTGAGGAACTGCCGGCGGACCTGGCCCGCCGCGCCGTCGCGGCGATCCCGTCGGCCGCGCTGCACAACCTGTACGGCCCCACCGAGGCGGCGATCGACGTCACCGCCTGGGCGGCCACGCCCGCCGCGCTGACCGGCGTGACCCGGGTGCCGATCGGCGGGCCGATCCGCAACGTCCGCGCATACGTGCTCGACGAGGCGATGCGGCCGGTGCCGGCCGGAGTGGCCGGGCAGCTGCATCTCGGCGGGGTGCAGGTGGCCCGCGGCTACCTGAACCGCCCCGGGCTCACCGCGGGCGCGTTCGTGCCCGACCCGTTCGGCGAGCCCGGCGGGCGGCTGTACGCCACCGGTGACCTGGCCCGCTGGCGCACCGACGGCGCGCTGGAGTTCCTCGGCCGCATGGACGACCAGGTGAAACTGCGGGGCCTGCGGATCGAGCTGGGGGAGATCGCCGCGGTGCTGCGCGAACAGCCGGGCGTCGGGTCCGCCGCCGTCGTCGTGCGCGGCGCCACGCCCGCCGAGCAGCGTCTCGTGGCGTACCTGACGGGCGAGGCCCCGGACCCGGCGGAACTGCGGGCGGCGTTGAAGCGGCGGCTGCCGGAGTACATGGTGCCGTCGGCGTTCGTGACGCTCGACGCGTTGCCGCTGTCCGGAAACGGCAAACTCGACGTCGCCGCGCTGCCCGCACCCTCGTCCGGGGTCGCCCCCGCGCAGCGTCGTCCCCCGGTGACCCCGGTCGAGCGGACTGTCGCCGCCACCTGGCGCGACGTACTAGGTGTGCCCGAGGTCGGCCTGGACGACGACTTCTTCGAGCTGGGCGGGCACTCGCTGCTGGCGATCCGGATGCTGGCGCTGCTGCGCGAGGCGTACGGGCAGGTCGACGTCGGCGTGATGGACGTGTTCGCGCACCCGACGGTGCAGGGGCTGGCCGCGCTGATCGACGCCCCGGCGGACCAGGAGCGGCAGCGTCCGCTGCTGTACGAGCTGACCCGGCCGGTCCCGGCGGGCCGGCGGGTGCGCTCGTACGTGTGCGTGCCCTACGGCGGTGGGCTCGCCAGCATCTACCAGCCGCTCGCGGACGCGCTGCCGGCCGGGCACACGCTGTTCTCCGTGGCGATCCCCGGCCACGACGTCGGCGTCCGCGACACCGAGCTGCCCTTCGACGAACTGGTCGAGCGGTGCGTGGCCGAGATCCAGGAGCGGGTGGACGGGCCGCTGGTCCTGTACGGCCACTGCGTCGGCGGCGCGCTGCTGACCGGCATCGCCCGGCGACTGCACGAGCGGGGGCGCCCGATCGAGGCGATCTACGCCGGTGGCGTGTTCCCGACCGCCCGGCCGGACAACATGCTCGGCCGGCTCGTCGACTGGGCCGACTCGCGGGGCGCGGACCGGCGGTACGAGACGTTCCTGCGCTCGATCGGCGCGGAGCTGGCCGACCTGGACCAGGCGCAGGTCGACCGGTTCGTCCACCACGTACGCCGGGAGGCCGCCGAGGCGCAGGAGCGGTTCACCGGGTGGCTGGACGGTGAGCCGGTCCGGGTGCCCGCACCGGTGATCTCCGTCGTCGGCACCCACGACGTGCTCACCGAGTACTACGAGGAGCGGTACCGCGAGTGGAGCTTCCTCGGCGAGTCCACCGCGCTCGTGGTCCTGGACGAGGCCGGGCACTACTTCGTCAAGCAGCGGGCCGAGGCGCTCGCCGAGGTGCTCACCCGCACCCATCCCGGCCGCACCGGGCCGTCCGCCGCGCCGCTGCGGGGCGACGGCTGGCAACTGGCCGCCACCAGCACCGATCCGGTCACCGCCGAGACCGGCGTGCAACCGGGCGTACGTCGTTTCCTGGCGATCACCGCCAGCCAGCTCATCTCGTCGACCGGCTCGGCGCTGACCCAGTGGGCGGTGCCGGTGTGGGTCTACCTGGAGACCGGGTCGATGCTGTGGTTCGGCCTGTCCGGGGTGATCGCCTACCTGCCGGCGTTGCTGACGCTACCGGTGGCGGGTGCCGTCGCGGACCGGTTCGACAGGCGCCGGGTGCTGCTGGCCGCGTGCGCGGCGGCGGTGACAGCGGAGGCGTTGCTGGCGCTGCTGCTGTGGACCGACCGGCTGGGGCTGGCAGCCGTGTACACGCTCGTGTGCGTGCTCGGCGCGGCGTCGGTGTTCCAACGCATCACCTACCTGGCCGCGATCCCGCAGGTGGTGCCGAAACGCTACCTGGGGCACGCCAACGGCATCGCGCAGCTCGCGGTCGGCCTCAGCTCGCTCGCGGTGCCGCTGCTGGCGGCGGGCCTGCTCGCCGCGATCGGCCTGGCCGGAGTCCTGGTCATCGACATCGTCAGCTACGTGGTGGCGATCGGTGTGCTGGCCGCGGTGCGGTTCCCCGACCTGCTCGGCCGCCGCCGCAAGGAGCCGTTCCTGGCCGAGCTGGTCGGCGGCGCGCGGATGGCGTGGGCGGAACCGGGCTTCCGGGCCATGCTCGGCTTCTTCTCGCTCTACAACCTGTGCCTGGCGAGCCTGCTGCTGGTGCCGCCGATGGTGCTCGCGTTCGGCTCGATGGGCCAGGTCGGCACCGTGGCGTTCGCCGAGGCGCTCGGCGCCGTCCTGGGTGGACTCGCCATCGCGGTGTGGGGCGGCCCGACCCGGCGCCGGATGCCCGCGCTGATCGCCATCGCGTTCGGTGTGGCGATCAGCCTGGTGCTCAGCGGAGTCCGCCCGAGCCTGCTGCTGGTGGCGCTCGGCAGCTTCGGCGTGGGGCTGGGTCTGGGCCTGCACAACGGCATCTACCTGTCGATCATCCAGGTGAAGGTGCCGCAGCGGTTCCACGGCCGGGTGCTGGCGATCATCCAGACGCTGACCTGGGCGACGTTGCCGCTGGGCTTCGCCGTGCTGGTGCCGCTGAGCGGGTCGCTGCTGGAACCGATGTTCGCCCCGGGCGGCGCGCTGGCCGGAAGCGTCGGCGCACTGATCGGCACCGGCCCCGGCCGGGGGCTCGGGTTCGCGTTCGTGGTGTCCGGGCTGGCCCTGGCCGTGGTGGCGGTGGGCGCCTACGGCGTACGCCGGCTGCGCCTGTTCGACACCGAGACCCCCGACGCGCCGGCGGACGCCACCGAGTGGCTACCGCACCTGCGCCGGGTCGACGATCTGTAGCCGCAGTTCCGAGGCGTACGCCCGGCCGGCCCGGTCGGTCAGCCAGGCGTCGTCCGGGCCGGGCAGCAGTTCGGTGACGGTGAGCCCGACCCCGTCGCCGCCCTTGGCGTGCGCGCCGCGCAGCAGCGTGCACAGCAGCCGGGTGTAGACGCCGCTGGTCAGGTCCACGTAGCTGGGTTTGAGTTCGGTGTCGACCCGGACGAAGACCCGCTCGGGCAGGCCGAGCGCGAGCCGCCAGCGCCGTACCGCGAGGTAGCGTTCCCGCTCGCCCTTGACCGTGTGCAGGCCGGTGTCGCCCACAGTGGTGCGCCACGTCTCGCGGACCAGCACCAGGCCGTCGACTGTGACGCGCGGCGTGCGCCCGGCGTTGCCGGCCAGCTTCCACGTGTCGAACACCTGGTGGTCGAACAGCGGCGCGAACACCTCCACCAGCGGCCACCGGCGGCCGTCGTCGGCGTGCGCCGCCGGTGTGCCGTCGTCGTCCGGCCGCACGGTCAGGGCGGTGATCGGCACGAGCCGGTCCGGGTCGGCGCCGGGCGCGTCGACGAACCCGAGCTGGGCGTCGGCGGGCCCGTGCAGCCACTCCGCGATCCGGGCGGTGTGCCGGGGCCAGTCCACCGGCGGCAGGAGCCGCACCCGGCCGCCGGGCAGGTCGGCGCGCATCCCGTCGCGCAGCCGTCGCGGGTCCGGGTGCCCGTACGCGAAGAAGTGCGTGTCGAACGCGGCGAGGGCCACGTGCAGCTCGCCGAGCACGACTGTGAAGTCCCCGCGCAGCAGCGCCGCCTCGTCCGGGGCGCACACGTGCACGTCCGGGCTGTGGATCCGGGCGCCGGCCCAGCCCGGCGCGTCGGCGGGGAACGCGGCGGCGACCCGCTCGGTCAGCTCCGCGGCGTCGAACCGCAGCTCCCGGGCGTCGGAATCGGCGTCGGCCAGGCCCAGCACCTTGGCCCACCGGGCAAGGAATTCGGCGGTGACGGCAGCGGCGGGCGGGTCCGCCGCGAACACCACCGCCTGCGCCAGGAACCACAGGTCGGCCAGGGGGACGTCCCCGGTGGCCGACTCCGCCGCCAGGTCGCGGTAGAGGGCGGCCAGCGCGTCGGCGTACGCCGCCCCGATCGCCGCGGTCAGCCACCGCGCCGACAGCAGCAGTGGTTCCAGCGGAGCGAGCCGTTGCAGCAGCGCGTCACCGAAGCGGACGTCCAGGTCGCGTACCGTCTCCAGGTGGCAGAGCGTGCGCCCGGCGTACACCTCGCCGGGCTGCTGCCGCGCGGCCCGGCCGGTCAGTTCCACGAACCGCCGGTCCAGCGCGGACATCGCCGCGGCCAGCGCGTCCGGGCCGTCGGCGGCGGCCACCGCGTCCCGCAGGTCGCTGATGGTGGCCAGGTCGCCGAGCACCCGCTCGCGGGCCGTGTCGTCGCCGATCGCGGCGAGCTGCTCGCGCAGCGCGTCCTCGGCGGTGAGGTCGACCGGCAGGTCGAAGCCGATCCGCAGGACGCCGCGCCCGGCCAGATCGTCGAGCTGCGCGTGCACGTCCGCGGCCCGGCGGAAGCCGCTCGCCGGGTCCGCGAGCAGCGCGGCGACCAGATCGGCCACCCGCGGTCCGCGCCGCGCCAGCGTGACCAGCGCGGCGGTCGCCGCCGGCAGCGTCTGCGGCGGGTGGTGCGGGTGCCGCAGCACGCGGTCGCGCAGACTCAGGTGCGGGGCGAGCCGCACCGGCAGCCAGTCCCGCACGCCGGGCACGCGGGCGAAGGCCACCGCCAGCGCGTCCAGGCCCCACCGCTCCAGGAACACCTTCCGGGTACGCGTCAGCACCGCGCCGGGACGCACTGTCGCGATCGGACCGCCGCCGCCCAGCTCGGTCCAGCAGATCGGGCCGAAGAAGCCCACCGTGTCGTTCTTCAGGCAGTACCGCTGCCAGTACTTCGCGATCACCTCCTCCCGGTGCCGCCGACGCAGGTTGCGCGCAGCGTGCGGCCCGTCGCGCCGGATCGCGTCGACGGCGAGCAGGACCGCCGGGTTCTGCCAGGTCAGCGCCGTACGGAACGCGTCGTCGCAGGCGATGTCGTAGACCGCCTGCCCGAGATCGGCGGCGGCGGCGTCGAACGCGGCCGCGAACCGCGCCGCGTCGCCGTCCCCGCGCAGGTGCCGGTCGGCCGCCTCGGCGAGCGCCGGAGCGGCGAACCGGCTCATTCCGCCGGCCGGAAAACCGGCCGACCGGAGCAACGCGGAACGCCATACGTGCCAGGGAGTTCCGGGCAGGGACGTGAGATGCTCTCGGGGCATGGGGGAATGGTAAGCAGCGGCGGATCTGCGGCGGGACGGTCGAGCATGAGCTTCGGGCTGGTGTCCTTCGGTGAGGCGCTCGGCGACCCGGCGCCCGTCGCGGACGTGGTGGCGCAGTACACAGACGACGTCAACCGCGTCCTCGGCTACGGCTACCGGCAGGTGCACCGCGCCGCGCCGGACGTGGGCCTGACCGACCTCGCCGAACGGGCCGCCCGCCGGGCCCTGGACGCCGCGGCGCTGCCCGCCACCCGGGTGGACCTGCTGGTGCTCGCCGTCACCGACCTCACCGAACACCTCTACTGGGACGCCGCCGCCGAGCTGGCGTACCGGCTCGGCGCGTCCGGCGCCGAGGCGGTGCTGCTCACCCAGGCGTGCACCACCGGTGTGCTCAGCCTCGACACCGTCGCCGGGAAGTTCGCCACCCACCCGGGGTACGCCACAGCGCTCGTGGTGGCCGCGAACCGGACCTGCGAGGCGTACTGGAACCGGATGGACACCCAGCCGATGGTGTTCTCCGACGGCGCGGTGGCCACAGTGGCCCGGCGCGGGCACCCCCGGTTGCGCTGGCAGGCCACCGAGGCCGCCACCGACGGCCGCTACGCCGGGTTCTACCGGCTCGACGGCGGCGGCGCGGCGGCGCCGTTCGCACCCGGCGCCGAGCCGCCCGCCGCCCGCGACGTGTGGCACGTGATGGAGTTCTTCGACTACGACCCCGAGCAGTTCGCGCAGTACGCCCGCCACCTCGACGAGCGGATGGCGCGGGTCACCGAACGCGCCTGCGAGCGGGCCGGGGTCACCGTCGCCGACCTGGCCCGGCTGATTCTGGTCGCCGACAACGAACGCGCCATGACGTCGCTGGCCGAGGCCCACAAGGTGCCGCCGGAGCGGACCAACCGGGAGGTGGCGGCCGAGTACGGGCATCTCGGCGCGGCGGACCAACTGTTCGGATTGAACCGTCTGCTCGGCGCCGGTGAGCTGCACGACGGCGACCGGGTCGCGTTGATCTCGCTGGGCCGGGGCACGCACTGGGCCTGTACGATCATCGAGGTATGAGCATGTCCAGCCGGCTGGTGCGGCTCGTCGCCGACGTGTTGGAACTGCCCGTCGACCAGGTCGACGCGCAGACCGGCCCCGCGACCACCGCCGCGTGGGTGAGCCTGCGGCACCTGCAGATCGTCGCGGCCGTCGAGGACGCGTACCGGATCTCGCTGACGCCCCGGGAGATCCGCACCGTGCGGTCGGTGGCCGACCTGCGCGCGCTGCTCGCCCAGCGGGGCGTGCCGGAGTGAGCACCGCGCCGGCCCCGCTCGACGACGCCGACCTCGGCACCGGGCTGCTCATCCGCCGCTTCGAGGAGCACCTGCTGCGCCTGTACGCCGACGGTCACCTCGCCGGCACCACCCACACCTGCCTCGGCCAGGAGTACGTCCCGGTCGCGCTGGCCCCGCTGCTGACCGGCGACTTCGTGTTCAGCAACCACCGTGGGCACGGGCACTACCTGGCACACTGCGGCGACCCGGAGGGCCTGCTGGCGGAACTGCTGGGCCGCGACGGCGGGGTGTGCCACGGGTACGGCGGCAGCCAGCACCTGCGCCGGGACCGGTTCCTGTCCACCGGCGTGCAGGGGGAGAGCCTGCCCGCCGCGGTCGGCGTGGGACTGCACCTCAACCGCACCGGGCAGGACGCGATAGCGGTGGCGTACATCGGTGACGGCACCTGGGGCGAGGGCGCCGTCTACGAGGCGCTGAACATGGCGGCGCTGTGGCGGGTGCCGCTGCTCGTCGTGGTCGAGCACAACCGGATCGCCCAGTCCACCCCGACCACCGCCCAGCTCGCCGGCACCATCGCCGGCCGGGTCGCCGGGTTCGGGATCACCGTCAGCGAGTCCGACTCGCTGGACCTGACCGAGGTACGCGCCGCCGCCGCGCCGCACGTCGAGCGGGTCCGCGCCACCCGGGCGCCGCACGTGCTGGTGCAGCACACGGTCCGGCTCGGACCGCACAGCAAGGGCGACGACACCCGGCCCGCCGACGAACTCGGTCGCCTGCGCCGCCTCGACTGGCTCCAGCGGTACGCCGAGGCGTACCCGGACCGGTTCGCGGCCGCCGACGCGCGGGCCCGGCAGCGGGTCGCGGAGGTCTCGGCCGAGGTGCTGGCCCGGCCGCTCGCGCGCGGAGCGGCGGCGTGACGCGCGCGGAGCGGGTGAGCCGCAACCTGAACCGGGCCCTGCACGCGCTGTTCGCCGCCGACGAGCGGGCCTGGCTGCTGGGGGAGGACGTCGCCGACCCGTACGGAGGTGCGTTCAAGGTGACCCAGGGGCTCTCCACCGCCTACCCGGACCGGGTGCTGTCGACGCCGCTGAGCGAGAACGGCATCACCGGCGTCGCGGGTGGCCTGGCGCTGTGCGGCGACACGGTGATCGTCGAGATCATGTTCGGCGACTTCGCCGGTCTCGCGTTCGACCCGATCCTCAACCTGATCACCAAGTCCGTCACCATGTACGGCGAGCGCACCCCGATGCGGGTGGTGATCCGCTGCCCGGTCGGCGGCGGGCGCGGCTACGGCGCGACGCACAGCCAGAGCCCGCAGAAGCACTTCATCGGCATCCCGCACCTCGCGCTCTACGAGCTGTCCCCGCTGCACGACGCGGCCGACGTGCTGGCCGCCGCGCTGCGCCGCGACGAACCGGCCATGCTGTTCGAGGACAAGGTCCTCTACGGCAGGCGGCGGTACGTGGACGGCCGCGTCGACGACCGCCTCGCCTTCGAACTGCGCGGCGACGACGGCAACTGGGCCCGCGTCCACGACCCGGACGCCACCGGCGTCCCGACGCTCGTCATCGCGCCGGGCGGGGTCGCCGACCGGGCGATCGCCGCCGCCACGCGGGCCGCCGAGCGGGGTCGTACGGTCGAGGTGCTGGTCCCGGCGCGGCTCTACCCGGTGGACGTGGACGGCCTGCGCGGCCTGCTCGGCGGCGCCCACGGCGTGATCGTCGCCGAGGAGAGCACCGCGGGCGGCACGTGGGGGAGCGAGGTCGCCGCCCGCCTGCACGCCGAGGCGTGGCCGCTGCTGCGCGGCCCGGTCGAGCTGGTCAGCTCCGCCGACCGGGTCATCCCGTCCGCGCCGCACCTGGAACGAACGATGCTGCTCGGCGCGGAGGCGATCCTGGACCGGATCATGCGCCTGCCCGCCGCGGTTCCGGTGCCGCGCACCGACCACTCACCTGGCGGTCCGCCGCCGTCCGCCACCCCGACCTCGGCGTCGCCGTCGGGCGTCCCGGTGGACGTGCCCCGGCTCAACCCCAACGACGACAGTTACGTGCTGCTGGAATGGCTGGTCGCGGACGGCGCGACGGTCGAGGCCGGCGAGCCGATCGCGGCGGTCGAGACGTCCAAGGCGATCGAGGAGCTGGCCGCCACGCAGGCGGGCGTGCTGCGCCAGGAGGTGACCGCCGGCACCGACTGCGCCCCGGGCGCGCCCATCGGCCGGATCCGGCCCGCGTCGGCCGTGCCGCTGCCGCCGCCGAACGGGACCGCCGCAGTCCGGCCGGATCCCGCCCCGGTCCGCTCCGGTCCGGGCTCGCCCGCTGCGGCGTACCCGGAGCCGGCGGAGGCGGTGGGGACGCGGGCGGTGCCGCCGGGTCGGCCGCTGCCACCGGCGCAACGCCGCATCGCCGACGTGGTGGCGACGTCGCACCGGGAGATCCCGGTGGCGTTCACCGCCGTGCGCGTCGACGTGACGGCCGCGCTCTCGTACGCCCGCCGCGCCGCCGACGAGACCGGCGCCGCGGTCGGCCTGACCGAGGTCGTCATCGCCGCCGTCGCGGCGCTGCACGAGCGGTTCCCGGGCCTCTACGCGCGGCTCACCGACGACGGCCGGATCCTCGACGCGGAAGCGCCGTCGATCGGGCTCACCGTCGACGTCGGCACCGGACTGTTCCTGCCGGTGATCCGCGACGCGGCCCGGCTGGACCTCGGTGACCTCGCCGACGCCGTGGTCGCGCTGCGGATGAAGGCGCTGCGCGGCCGGCTGCGTGAGGAGGACATGGCCGGCATGAACGTCCTGGTCGCACTCAACGACACACCCGGCGTCACGGTGGCCCGGCCGATCATCCCGCCCGGCGTCACCTGCGCCCTGTCGCTGCCGGACGTGCACCGCGAGGTGGTGCTCGACGGCGCCGGCGGGGTACGCGAGCGCACCGTGGCCGACCTGGGCCTCGCCTACGACCACCGGCTGGTCAACGGGGCGCAGGCCGGCGCGTACCTGGCCGCGCTCGGCGACGCGCTGCACCGGTGAGCAGGCCCGCCCGGGCCACGTGACCTGCGTTACCTCTCGCCGGTACGGGAATGCGGCCACCGGAGGCGTATTTGACTCACTGTGTGAGTGCCGCACCCTCTCGCGCCCAGCCGTACGCCGACCGGGACGAGACGACCCAGACGACCGATGCCACCCCGACGTCCACCCCGGGCGACCTGATGAGCCGGGAACAGCGGCTCAAGCTCGTGCTGGTCCTCGGCTCGCTGATCGCGGTGGGGCCGCTGACCATCGACATGTACCTGCCCGCGCTGCCCGCGATCGTCACCGACTTCGCGACCACGTCGGCGGCGGTCCAACTGACGCTCACCGGCACGCTCGCCGGACTCGCCATCGGGCAGTTGCTGATCGGGCCGCTGTCGGACGCGGTCGGGCGGCGCCGCCCGCTGATCGCCGGTCTCCTGCTGCACATCGTGGCCTCGGCGCTGTGCGTGATCGCCCCGAACGTCGCCGTCCTGGGCGTCCTGCGCGTCGTGCAGGGCCTCGGCGTCGCCGCGACAGCTGTGGTGGCGATGGCGGTGGTACGTGACCTGTTCACCGGGTCGGCGTTCGCCACGATGCTGTCCCGGCTGCTGCTGGTGATGGGCGCGGCGCCGGTCCTCGCCCCGACGCTGGGCGGCGGCGTGCTGCGGTGGACCGACTGGCGTGGCGTCTTCGTGGCCCTGGCCGCCTTCGGGGTGCTGCTCGTCGCGCTGGCCACGCTCGCGCTGCCCGAGACGCTGCCGCCCGCACGCCGCCAGCGCGGCGGGGTCGTGGCGACAGTGATGAACTACGGCGGGTTGCTCCGGGACCGGGTCTTCGTCGGCCTGGTCCTGGTGGCCGGGCTCGCCATGGCCGCGCTGTTCGCGTACGTCGCGGGCTCGTCGTTCGTCCTGCAGGACACCTACGGGCTCGACGAGCAGGAGTTCGCCCTGGCGTTCGGCGCGGGCGCGTTGGGCCTGATCGGCGCCACCCAGTACAACGTGCGGCTGCTGCGCCGCTACCCGTCGCAGTGGATCCTGGTGACGTCGCTGGTGGCGGGCACGGTGGCCGGACTCGCCCTGGTGGTGTTCGCCGCGACCGGCGTCGGCGGGCTGCCCGCCCTGCTGGTGTCGCTGTGGCTGGTGCTGGCGGCGGCGGGTCTGGCCATGCCGAACGCGCCGGCGCTGGCGCTGTCCCGCCACGGCGAGGCAGCCGGCACCGCGTCCGCGCTGCTCGGCGCGGTGCAGTTCGGTGTGGGCGCGATCGCCGCGCCGCTGGTGGGTGTGCTCGGCACCGGCGCGGTGGCGATGGCCCTGGTGGTGGCCGGCGGGATGGTGGCGGCGCTGCTGGTGCTGCTCGTCGTCGTGCGGCCCTCCCGGCTCGCCGGGCTGGAGGCGGCGCCCGCCGTCGCTGTCGCGCACTGACCCGGCCGCCCGGATCGCGCCGGGTGCGCGGGGTGCCTACGCTGCTGCCATGACCCCGGCCCGCATCCTGGTCGAGGGCGTCCACGGCTCCGGCAAGTCGACGCTCGCCGCGCATCTGGCGCAGCGCTTCGGTCTGCCCTGGCATCCGGTCGACGACCTGCTGTGGGAGCCCAGGTGGGTCGAGGTGCCGGTGGCCGAGCAGCGACGCCGGATCGAGGCGATCTGCCGGCGCGACAGGTGGATCGTTGACGGCGCGTACCACGGCTGGCGGGACGTGGTCCTCGGCCGCGCCGACCTGGTGATCGGCCTGGACTATCCGCGCGGTGTCTCGTTCCGGCGGCTGCTGCGGCGTACGCTGCGGCGCCTGGCCGGCGGAGAGCTGATCTGCAACGGCAACCGGGAGACGCTGGGCAGCGTGCTGTCCCGCGACTCGATCCTGGTGTGGCACCTGACCGGGTTCGGCCGGACGAGGCAGCGGATGCGGGCCTGGGCGGCCGACCCGGCCGGGCCACCGGTGCTGCTGTTCGGCGACCCGGTCGCGCTCGACGACTGGCTGGCGCGCGGAGCGCCGGTGCCACCGCGTGCCGGGCCGGACCGGGGCCTGCGGCCGCTGACCTGACTACATCGGGAAGCGGCCCCGGCGCCACTGCCAGTGCCGGCCCGCCCGCATGTGGTCGATCACCGCGCGCTGGAGCACGGTGCGGCGCGGCAGCCGGTCCAGCGGGGTGCTCAGGCTGCGGAACACGAACCGCAGCACCTCGACGTCGCCGTCCGGCGTGTCCTGCTCCTGGTGGGGTTCCAGCGTGAACCGCCGCTGGAACCGGACGATGTTGGAGTGCTCCGGCAGGTATTCGCGCAACTGCGGGTCCAGCAGCCAGGAGCCGCAGGAGAACGCGGTGTAGCGCTCGCCGGGGAAGTGACGCGGGAAGAACACGCGGGCCCGTCCCAGCGACGCGTCGACGGCCTCCGGGGTCAGCGGTCCCGCGTCCGGGATGTGCAGGTCGACCGCCTCGGCGTCGCCGCGCTGGTGCTGGAGCCGGCCCAGCTCGTAGAGGCCGCCGCGCACGTGCAGCGTCAGCCAGCTCTGCATGACCGGCCAGCCGTCGCCGTTCATCCGCCGGTCGACAGCGAGGTTGGTGCCCAGGTCCGCGAGCGTCGCCCAGGACACGTCGTCGGGGACGCCGTGGTCGCGGTGGTAGCCCCGGACGGCGTCGACCAGGGCGAGGTACGCGTAGACGTAGAGGTGCCGCCAGGCCGGACCCCGGTCGCGGGGCAGCGCCGGGCCGGGTGTCAGCCAGGCGTGGCCACCGAGGTCGGCGCGGACCAGGGCGGTCGAGCGGTCGAGCAGCCAGCGCAGCTCCGGGGTCCACAGTGGGGAGCCGGGCTCCGGCCAGCCCGCCAGGATCTCGGCGGCGTCGTCGGAGCGTACCGCGAGCCGGTCCAGCAGCGCGGGCGCGTCCGCCCGGGCGGGCAGCGGCGCGGCGGGCCGGTCACCGGCGAGCCGGCGCACCCGGTCGATCTCCTCGGCGGGCACGCCGAGCCGGCCGGCGACGTCGTCGACATCCATGGCGGCGACGCTACCGGCCGGCGCCCGCCACGACAGCCCCGTGCGTGCTCGGCGTCGTTGCCAGCCGGGCACGCGGAAGCAGGCCGGCACCGGACGCCGGTGTACCGGGCGGGTTGAACCCCACTCCTTACCCGGAACGGAGCGGAGTCGACATCACACGTTCGCGTGATTCTCTCGACATACCGCCTCCCCACATCGCCGGTTAGGGTTGACACACCGCAGGTCGATCTTGGGAGTGTGTGTGCTGGTTCTGGTGGCGGTCCATGCGTTCGCAGCCGTGGCCGCCCCCGTGCTGGTACGCCTCCTCGGTAGGCGGGCCCTCTACCTGCTGGCCGCCGTACCGGCGGCGGCGCTGATCTGGGCGCTGACCCGGACCGAGCCGGTCCGCGTGGGCCGGCCGGTCGTCGAGACCGCCACCTGGGTGCCGCAGCTCGGCCTGGAACTCGCCCTGCGCATGGGCACCCTGTCCTGGCTGCTGGTGCTGCTCGTCGGCGGCGTCGGCGCCCTCGTGCTGGCCTACAGCGCGCGCTACTTCCGCTCCGGCGATCCCGGCCTCGGCCGGTTCGCCGCGGTGTTCGTCGCGTTCGCCGGTGCGATGCTCGGCCTGGTCGTCTCCGACGACCTGCTGCTGCTGTACGTGTGCTGGGAACTCACCACCGTCTTCTCGTACCTGCTGATCGGCAGCGACCCGACCGAACGGGCCAGCCGCCGCGCGGCGATGCAGGCCCTGCTGGTGACCACACTGGGCGGCCTGGCGATGCTCGCCGGTTTCGTGATGCTCGGCCAGCACGCCGGCTCGTACCGGTGGTCGGAGATCGCCGGGAACCTGCCCGAGGGCGGCTACCTCACCGTCGCGCTGGTGCTCGTCCTGCTCGGCGTGACCAGCAAGTCCGCGATCTTCCCGTTCAGCTTCTGGCTGCCGCGCGCGATGGCCGCGCCCACACCGGTCAGCGCGTACCTGCACGCCGCCGCCATGGTGAAGGCGGGCGTGTTCCTGGCCGCGCTGATGGGCCCCGCGGTGGGCCAGGCCACCGTGTGGCGCGGCGTCCTGCTGGCCGGCGGCCTGGTCACCCTGTTCCTCGGCGGCTGGACGGCGCTGCGGCAGACCGACCTGAAGCTGCTGCTGGCGTACGGCACGGTGAGCCAGCTCGGCCTGCTCATGGTGATCCTCGGCGCGGGCACCCGCGACACCGCACTGGCCGGTGCCGCGATGCTGCTGGCGCACGCCCTGTTCAAAGCCACACTGTTCCTCGTCGTCGGCGTCGTCGACCACGTCGTCGGCACCCGCGACCTGCGGGAGCTCAGCGGCCTGGGCCGCCGCGCGCCGGTGCTCGCGGCGGTCGCCGGACTCGCCGCCGCCTCGATGGCGGGCCTGCCGCCGCTGATCGGCTTCGTGGCCAAGGAGGCCGCGCTCGAGGCGTTCCTGCACGGCGGTACGACCGAACTGGTGGTGCTCGCCGGCGTGGTGGCCGGCTCGGCGCTGACCGTCGCGTACACCGCGCGGTTCCTCTGGGGAGCATTCGCCGCCAAACAGGGCGTGGCCGAGACCCGGCCGCACCGGATCGAGCCGGCCTTCATCGGCCCGGCGGCGGTGCTCGCCCTCGCCGGCCTCGCGGTCGGCGTCCTCGCCCCGGTGGTGGACCGGGTGCTGGCGCCGTACGCCGACCAGTTCCCGACCACCGACCCGGGCTACCACCTGGCCCTCTGGCACGGGCTGACCCCGGCGCTCGGCCTGTCGGCGCTGGCCGTGGCCGGCGGTCTCGGGCTGTTCCTGCTGCTGCACCGGCGCCGGCCCCACCTGCCGCGGCTGCCCTTCGACGGCACCACCGGCTACGACCGGATCGCCGGTGCCGTCGACCGCGCGGCGGTGGAACTGACCGGTGCCACCCAGCGCGGTTCGCTGCCGTTCTACCTCGGCGTCATCCTCCTGGTGCTGGTCGTGCTGCCCGGCGGCGCGGTGCTCGCCGGTGCGCCGTGGGCCCGGCGGTTCCAGCTCTGGGACACCCCGTTGCAGGCCGTCGCCGGCGCGGTCATCGTCGTCGCGGCGCTGGTGGCCGCGCGCGCCCGCCGCCGCCTGACCGCGATGATCCTGGTCGGCGTGACCGGCTACGGAACGGCGCTGATGTTCATCCTGCACGGCGCGCCCGACCTCGCGCTCACCCAGTTCCTGGTGGAGACCGTCACGATCGTGATGTTCGTGCTGGTACTGCGCCGGCTGCCGCGCCGGTTCTCGGCCCGCCCGACCCGCGCCAGCCGGCGGTTGCGGGTCGCGCTGGGCGTCGCCGTCGGCGTGGTCACCGCCGGGATGGCGTACGTGGCGGCGGGCAGCCGGACGGCCGTGCCGGTCTCGGTCGGCTTCCCGGCGGAGGCCGTCTCCTACGGCGGCGGCAAGAACGTCGTGAACGTGACGCTCGTCGACATCCGCGCCTGGGACACGATGGGCGAGATCGCCGTGCTGGTGGTGGCCGCCACCGGCGTGGCCAGCCTGATCTTCCGCCGCTCCCGCGCGCTGGACCTGCGCAGCGGCATCCCCGGCGCCGGCCGGCAGCAGTCGTCGCGCCCGCGCTGGCTGACCAGCGGCGCGACCTCCCGGCAGCAGTCGGTCATCCTCCAGGTGGTCACCCGCCTGCTCTTCCACACCATCCTGTTGTTCTCGATCTACCTGCTCTTCTCCGGCCACAACGCCCCCGGCGGCGGCTTCGCCGCCGGGCTGGTCGCCGGGCTCGGGCTCGCCGTGCGATACCTGGCCGGTGGGCGTACCGAACTCAACGGCGCCGCGCCCGTCGACGCCGGTCTGGTGCTCGGCGCGGGCCTGTTCGTCGCGGTCGGCACCGGCGTGGTCGCGATGCTGCTGGGCGGCGAGTTCCTGCAGAGCGCGACGCTCGACTTCCACCTGCCGGTGCTGGGTCACGTGCACTTCGTGACGTCGGTCTTCTTCGACGTGGGCGTCTACCTCATCGTGGTCGGCCTCGTCCTGGACATCCTGCGGAGCCTGGGCGCCGAGATGGACCGTCAGGGGGAGGTCGACGAACAGGAGACCGAACCGGCCGGCGTGCGGGAAGAGGAGCTGGTGTGAGCCCGAACATTCCCAACCTGGTCTACGTCGTGGTCATCGGCGTCCTGTTCGCCACCGGCGTCACCCTGCTGCTGGAACGCAGCCTCACCCGCGTCCTGATGGGGGTCGTCCTGCTCGGCAACGGCGCGAACCTGCTGCTGCTCACCGGCGGCCGGGCCGGTGGCCCGCCGATCGTCGGCACCACCGCCGAGGAGGACATGTCCGACCCGCTGCCGCAGGCGATGGTGCTGACCGCGATCGTGATCACGCTCGGCATGACCGCGTTCCTGCTCGCGCTGGCCTACCGGAGCTGGCACCTCAACGGGCACGACGAGGTGCAGGACGACGTCGAGGACCGCCGGATCATGGAACTGGCCGACCGGGACGAGGGACCGGGCACCTCGGACACCGACACCGCCGACGGCAGCCCCGAGGCGCGGGTGCTCACCACCGGTGCGGCGGAGGGCGTCAGATGACCTGGCTCGTCCCGCTGCCGGTGGTGATGCCGCTGCTCGGTGCCGCCCTCACCCTGCTGCTCGCCGGCCGCGCCCGCGCCCAGCGGTGGGCCAGCATCGTCGTGCTCGCCGCCACCGTCGCGGTCGCCGCGATGCTCCTGGTGCGCTCCTCACTGGACGGCCCGCTCGTGGTGGAGGTCGGCGGCTGGGTCGCGCCGATGGGCATCGTGCTCGTCGCCGACCAGCTCGCCGCGCTGATGCTCGTGGTGTCCGCCTCGGTCACCCTGTGCGTGCTCGTCTACTCCATCGGGCAGGGCATGGCCGACGGCAACGAGGAGACGCCGCTGTCGGTCTACCACCCGACCTATCTCGTGCTGACCGCGGGCGTGTGCAACGCGTTCCTCTCCGGCGACCTGTTCAACCTGTACGTCGGCTTCGAGATCCTGCTCGTGGCGAGCTACGTGCTGCTGACGCTCGGCAGCACCGAGACGCGGATCCGGGCCGGCACCACGTACGTCGTGGTCAGCCTGCTCTCGTCGTTGATCTTCCTGGTGGCCATCGGCCTGGTCTACTCCGCCACCGGCACGCTGAACCTGGCGCAGCTCGCCGACCGCCTGGACGCGCTGCCCGACGACACCCGCCTGGTGCTCCAGGGCATGCTGCTGCTCGCGTTCGGGATCAAGGCGGCGGTGTTCCCGCTGTCGGCGTGGCTGCCGGACAGCTACCCGACCGCGCCCGCCCCGGTCACCGCGGTCTTCGCCGGCCTGCTCACCAAGGTCGGCGTGTACGCGATCATCCGCACCGAGACGCTGCTGTTCCCCGGTGGTCGTACCGCGGACCTGCTCATGGTGACGGCGGCGCTGACCATGGTGGTCGGCATCCTCGGCGCGGTGGCCCAGTCGGACATCAAACGGCTGCTGTCGTTCACCCTCGTCAGCCACATCGGGTACATGCTGTTCGGGGTCGGGCTGACCACCCCGCTCGGCCTGTCCGCGGCGATCTTCTACGTGGTGCACCACATCACCGTCCAGACCACGCTGTTCCTCGCCGCCGGCCTGGTGGAACGACGCGGCGGCAGCACCGCGCTGGACCGCCTCGGCGGGCTGGCCCGGCTGTCACCACTGCTGGCGGTGCTGTTCTTCGTGCCCGCCCTGAACCTGGCCGGCATCCCACCGTTCTCCGGGTTCCTCGGCAAGCTGGGCCTGGTGCAGGCCGGCGTCGACGACGGCGGGTTCCTGGCCTGGGCGCTCGTCGCCGGTGGACTGGTCACCAGCCTGCTCACGCTCTACGCCATCGCCCGGGTGTGGAACCTCGCGTTCTGGCGGGCACCGCACGCGGACATGCCGGAGCCCGGCGACGCCGACCAGGCGGCCCGTACCGACGGTGCCGAACAGCCGCACGGCGGCCCGGCGCCGGGCGGGGCGGTGCTGCCCCGGCTGATGACCGTGTCCACCGCCGCCCTCGTGGTGCTCGGCCTCGCGCTCACGGTGGTGGCCGGACCGCTGTTCGACATCAGCACCGACGCCGCCGACGACCTGTTGCGCCGGGCCCCGTACGTCGAGGCCGTGTTCCCGGAGGGACCGCCGTGACCAGCCAGCCGAAAGCGCCGCTGACCCCCCGTGACCGCCGGCGCAACCGGGCCGTCGCGGTGACCGGCCTGGTCACCGTCTGGGTGCTGTTGTGGGGCACCTTCAGCTGGGCCAACGTGATCAGCGGGCTCGTGGTCGCGGCCGTGCTGCTGGTGGTCTTCCCGCTGCCCCCGGTGACGTTCGCCGGCCGGATCCGGCCGGTTCCGTTGCTGCGGTTCCTGGTCCGCTTCCTGCGGGATCTCGTGGTCGCCTCGGTGCAGGTCGCCTGGCTGGCCGTCCGGCCCGGGGAGCCGCACTCGGCGATCATCGCGGTGCGCCTGCGGGTGAACACCGACCTCAACCTCACCCTCACCGCCGAGGCGCTGTCGCTGGTGCCGGGCAGTCTCATCGTGGAGGCCGACCGGCGTACCGGGACGCTCTACGTGCACGTGATCGGGATTCGAGGCCTCGACGAGGTGGAACGGTTCCGGCACGGCGTGCGGGAACTGGAGGCGCGCATCGTCGCCGCCGTCGGCTCGGCCGAGGAGCGGGACCGGATCCGCCACAACGAGGCCGAACCCTCCGGGTCGGCCGAACTGGAAGGAGCACCGACGTGACAGTCGTCGCCGTGATCGTCACCGTGCTGCTCGTCGCGGCCGGTGGCCTCACCCTCGTCCGGATCATCCGCGGGCCGTCGATCCTCGACCGGGCCGTCGCCACCGACGTGCTGCTCGCCGTGGCGGTCGCGGCCATCGCCACCGAGGCGGCCTACAGCCGGGACGCCACCGCGCTGCCGGTCCTGGTGGTCCTCGCCCTGGTCGGTTTCGTTGGCTCGGTGAGCGTCGCCCGGTTCGCCTCCAGGAGAGGCCCGAAGTGACGCCCGACGCGATCCTCGACACCGTCGCCGGCATCTGTCTCGTCGCCGGCGCCCTGCTCTGCGTCGCCGCCGGCATCGCGCTGGTCCGCTTCCCGGACGTGCTGTCGCGGATGCACGCGGCGGCCAAGCCGCAGGTGCTCGGGCTGCTGCTGGTGCTGCTCGGCTGCGCGCTGCGGCTGCGTACCGGGGTGGACATCACCACGCTGGTCCTGGTCGGCCTGTTCCAGCTCGCCACCGCCCCGGTCGCGGCGCACATGATCGGGCGGACGGCGTACCCGCACGACGACATCCGGCGGGACCTGCTGATCACCGACGAACTGGCCGGCCACATCGACCGGATCCGCGCGGACCGGGCCGGCGAGCCGGAGGAGACGTCGCCGGTCCGCACGGCCTGATACTCCGTACGAGCGCCGAGGCGGGGAGCCCATGAGCGGCACGGTCCACGGCAACGCCCGCCGCTCACGGGCCCGAACGGCGAATGCCGGTCCGCGAGCCCGTTTGCCACCTCGGGGGCCAGCCGCGCCAGATTGAGTACGGTGTCCAGCGAGGACGGATACCGTCGGGTCACGGTCTCCGAGGTCTCCTCGGTCACCTTCTCGAAGCGCCCGTTCGTGCGTTCACGCTTGCCCCCGGTCGTCGGCGAAGTGTCACCGGACCAGGGACGACGCACCAGACGAGTGCCGCCATGGTGACTGAGCGTGTCCAGGCCGGGTGGTCGTCCACTGGGTACGCGTACTCAGCGCAGTACCGTCCCGTCGCTCATGTGCCCGCGTCGCGGCGTCGACAGGATTCCTGTCATGGCCGAGATGCTGCACCGACACGTCGCCGCACGTACCGTCGACACGCCCCTGCCCGCCGAGGCCGCGCTGGCCCCCGCCGGCCGCGCGGTCGCCGCGCTGGCCCGGCTCGTCGCCCACCACCCGGCCGGCTGGCGGTGGTTGGCCCGGCGGCACCACCCGCTCCTGGACCGCCTCGCCGCCGCGAACGCGCGGTCGACGTGCGTGCGGGCCGCCCGGCGGGTGCCCGCCTACCAGGCGTTCCTGCGGGCCCGCCCGGGCGGCCTGCGCCGCCGGCTGCGGGACTTCCCGGAGACCGACAAGCGCGGGTACGTGATGGCGTACGACGCCTCGGCCCGCTGCCGGGACGGGCGGCTGCCGGAGCGGGGCGTGGTGGTCGACGAGTCGGCCGGCTCGTCCGGGCGGCCGTTCAACTGGCCGCGCGGCGAGCGGGAACTGCGCGCGGTGCACCGCGACATCGTCGGCTACACCGGACTGGTGTTCCCGATGCGCCGGCCGTTCGTGATCAACGCGTACTCGATGGGCGCCTGGGCGACCGGCACCACCACCGGCGCGGCGATGGCCCGGATCGCGACCGTGAAGAACACCGGCCCGGACCTCGGGAAGATCGTCGACACGCTGCGCGAGTTCGGTCCCGGCCACGACTACCTGGTGACCGCGTACCCGCCGTTCCTCAAACACCTGCGGGACCGGCTCGACGCCGAGGACTTCCCGTGGTCGCGGTACCGGATCTTCGCCGGTTGCGGCGGCGAGGGCATGACCGAGGCGCTGCGTGACTACCTGGAGCAGCGGTTCGTGCGGGTGCGGTCGGCGTACGGAGCGTCGGACCTGACCATCGGCATCGGCGCGGAGACCCGGTTCACGGTGTGGCTGCGGCGGCGGCTGCGCACCGACGCGGCACTGCGCGCGGAACTGCTCGGCCGGGGCGAGCAGCGGCTGCCGATGGTGTTCCAGTACAACCCGTTCGCCACCTACCTGGAGACCAACGAGCGGCGGGAACTGCTGTGCACTGTCGCCAGCCCGCACGTGCTGCAGCCCCGGCTGCGTTACAACGTGGGAGACGAGGCGCTGCTGGTGCCGTACCGGCGGATCGTCGAGCTGATCCACGCCGACCCGGTGCGCCGCGCCGAGTTCCGGACCGCGGTGGCCGAGGAGCGGATGACGCTGCCGCTGCTGCTGCTGTTCGGCCGCAGCGACTCCACCGTGTCCTACCTGGGCGCGAACCTCTACCCGCAGGACGTCGAGTACGGCCTCTACACCGGCAACCCGCACGCCGCCGAGATCAACCGGTTCTGCGTGGCGCTGCACGAGGACGCGGGCCTGGAGACCCGGCCGGTGATCCACGTCGAGCTGCGCCGCCCGCTGGACACCGCGGCCCGCGCGGCGCTCGCCGAGGCGTGCCGTGACGGGGTACGCGCGCACCTCACCTCGGTGTCGCGGGACTTCGCGCAGTCCCTGGTGGAAGACCCGACCGCTGGTGACCTGCGGGTCGAGCTGCACGATCCGGACGGCGGACCGTTCGCCGGCATGCAGAAGATCAAGAACGTCTACCTGGTGAGGTGAACGATGCGTACCCGTGACTTCTCCCGCGCCCCGGCTCAGGCCCGCGCCGGCGCCATGTTCATCGGCGGCACCCGGTACGCGAACCCGCTGGTGCTGCTGCGCCTGGCCCCCGACTGGATCCGGATGGTGCGCGACATGCGCCGCATGTCCGGCTACTGCTGGCACACCGTCTACTGGCAGTTCCCGCTGACGCTCGGCACCATCGCGTTCTTCACCGACCGGGACGCGCTGCTGCGGTTCGCCCGGACCCGGCACCACCGAAGGCTGATGATGTGGCTGACCGACGGCACCCGTAACGCCACCGCCGGGTTCATCAGGCTCTACACCGCCTCCCCTGATGGCTACTCCAACGGCGCGTGGCGGGCCGAGGACGGCGCGATGGGCCACATCGAGCAGTTCACGCCGCTGGGCGCGGAGACGGCCGGTCCGGCGGTGCGCCGGTGACCGGCCACCGGTTCGAGCGCGTGACCGGGCGGCGCGGCCTGCGCGACTTCGTCGCCCTCACCGACCGGCTGTACGCGGACGAGCCCCGGTACGTGCCGACGCCCCGGCAGCAGATCCGCCGCTGGTGGCGTGAGGGCGTGCCGATGTACGTGCTGCGCGACGCCACCGGCACCGTGGCCGGGCGGACCACGCTGCACACCGACGCGGACGTCGACGCGAAGCTGGGCCGCCGGTGCCAGCTGTTCGGGCTCACCGAGTTCACCGCGCCGGCCGCCCGGCCGCTGTTCGACGCGATCACCACGCACGCCACGCCCGGCCGGGATCTGCTGTTCGGGCCGGTGGCGCTGCTGCCCAACCAGGCCGGCGGCGTGATCACCTCCGGGTACGCCGACCGGGGATTCGTGGACAGCGCGTGGAACCCGCCGCACTACCCGGACGCGTACGAGGCGTACGGGTTCACCGGGCGCTTCGTCTCCGACACCTGGATCTGCCCGGTCCCGCCGCCGGCCGGACCGCCGCCCGCACTCGGCGTGCAGCCCGACGGCACCCGGCTGGACCTGCACCGGGGGAGCACCCGGCGGCTCGACCAGCAGCTCGAACTGCTGCGCGGGATGCTCAACGACTCCTTCGCCCAGCTCGGCTACTACACGCCGATCTCGGCGGCGCAGCTGCGGCGGCAGACCGACGGGCTGGCGTACCTGCTCGACTCCGCGCTGCTGCTCTACCTGACCCGCGACGGGCGACCGGTGGCGTTCGTGCTCTGCGTGCCGGACATCAGCGACTTCCTGGTCGCGGTGCGCGGCGACCTGAACCCGGTCAACCAGCTGCGGCTGCTCGCCACCCGGCGCCGGCACCGCCGGGAGGCGGTGCTGATCGTCAAGGGCGTGGTGCCGCAGTTCCAGGGGCGCGGCTACCAGCGGCTGCTGTCCGCGCACCTGCACCACAACCTGCACGACGGCGGCTACACGGCGCTGCGCAGCACGTACGTCGGGCGGGACAATCCGGCGTCGGCGGCCCAGTACCGGCGCCTCGGCGGACGCCCGCTGCACGGCTACGCGTTCTACGCCAAGGAGCGGTGACCATGGACCTCGCCGCGTTCCGCGCGCTGGAGCCGCTGTGCTGGCGGGCACCGAGCGCGCACAACACCCAGCCGTGGCGGTTGCGCTACGAACGCTGGGCGGTCACCGTCGGCTGGGATCCGGCCGACGCGCTGCCCGCCGGTGATCGGGCCGGGCGGGACCTGCGGCTGTCGCTCGGCGCGTTCGTGGAGACGTGCCTGATCGTCGCCGCCGACGCGGGGCTGCGGCTGGACTGGGCCGCCGACCACGACGAGGCCGATCGGCGTGCCGGGCGGCTGCGGCCGGGACGACAGCCGTACCGGACGCCGTTCCGCACCGCCGACGTGTGGGACCGGCGCACCCACCGGGGCCGCTTCACCGCCGGCCCGGACGCCGACGTGGTCGCGGCGGTGGACGCGGTCGCCCGGCGGGCCGGTGGCGCGGTCCGCGTCGTGCCGGCGGCCGGGCGGCTGCGCGCGCTGCTGCGCACGGCCGACCGGCAGGTGTACGCCGACCCGGCCGTGATGGCGGAGCTGCGCCGCTGGCTGCGCCTGGACCGGTCGGACCCGCGCTACCGGGCCGACGGGCTGACCGACAGCTGCCTCGGGCTGGACCGGGCGGCGGCGACCGGGCTGCGGGCGGCGCTCGCCGCGTACCCGGTGTTGCGCCCGCTCGGGCTGCCGCGTCTGCTCGCCGCCGCGGGCGGTGATCCGCTCGGGCAGGGCGGCGGGGTGCTGGCGCTCGTCGCGCCGCCGGGCCTGGACGCGGCCGGACAGGTCGAGTTCGGACGGGTGCTGATGCGGACGTGGCTGACGTTGCACACGGCGGGGCTGGCCGCGCATCCGCTCAGTCAGCTCGTCGACGTGGCCGCCACCCGGGACGCGCTCGGCACACTGCTGGACGTGGCGCCGGAGCGGATCGTGCACGTGGCCCGGGTGGGCCGGCCGGCCGCTCCCGCGCCCCGCTCGGCCCGGCGCGTGAACCGCGAGTCAGATCTGTTAGCGGCAACACCCCTTGAGGCGGTGTCACTTCATCCACGAGAGGCCATCGGTTGACGTGTCGCCCGGTCGGGAGCCCTGGGCGCGTAGGGGCAGGGACTGCGGTGCCCGGTCAGGCCAGCAGCGTCTCGCGCAGCCGCGCGCCCAGGTTCAGTTCACCGACCACACGCGGACCGGCCGGGTCGTACACGGCGATGCGGTGGTTGCGGCGCATCATCTCCCGCACCGCCGGCGGCAGCCGGGGCGGGTCGTCCATCGTCGCGAGCACCCGCGCGCCGGTGCCCATCAGCCGCTCCACCAGCGTCGCGCTGTCGGTGTCCACACGCACCCGGCCGAACTCCCAGCCGGCGGTGGTCAGGTCGAGCACCTCGAACAGGCGCGTCACGAACGGCTGCGGGTCGGTCACCCGGTCCAGCCGGTCGGCCCGCCCGCCGACCACTGCCACGGCGGCGCTGAGCTGCGCGTACGGGTGCAGGCCGCTGGGCAGCGCGCCGAGCGGCCAGCGCAGCGCGGGCCCGGCCTCCTTCCACAGGGGCCGGTAGTTGCGGCGGTGCACCAGCAGCCGCCGCCCGGTGCGCCGGAACACCTCCTGCGCCTGGGCGAGCAGGTCGGCGTGCGCCTGGTCGGCGGCCTCGCAGACGATCCCGGCGGCCACCACGAGACCGTCGTCATCGGACAGCAGCCGGGTGATCGCGTCGGCCTGCTCCGGGAACCGGAGACGGGCGTGCGCCCCGTAGGACTGCCGGACGTCCCGCAGCAGCTCCTGCTGACGTGTGGGGTCCAGTTCGACCCGTCCGCCACCGAGCAACCGCTGGAGCCAACCCATCGTGCCTCGCTTCCGTCGCCGTCTGCGGACCGGGCAATGCTAGTGTTCTGTCTCAGTTTTGACTAGCCGCTTCTTGGAGGGCGACTCGTCCACGTCGGACCTTGGCCAGGATCGATTCGGCGGTGGCGGTCCAGACGAAGGGTTTCGGGTCGTCGTTGTGTACGCGCAGGTATTCCTCGATCGCGGTGACGAGGTCGTCGACGCTGCGGAACACGCCACGGCGGATCATCTTGTCGGTCAGTTCGGCGAACCAGCGCTCGACCATGTTCAGCCAGGACGAGCTGGTCGGGGTGAAGTGCAGGTGGAAGCGGGGATGCTTGG
>NZ_KB895838.1:0-136773 GCF_000374985.1 Micromonospora sp. CNB394
CACCCGTTCGCCGCTCGAGTACCCCGAAGGGCCTTTCCGCTCGACTTGCATGTGTTAAGCACGCCGCCAGCGTTCGTCCTGAGCCAGGATCAAACTCTCCAACAAAAACTTGTCGAACAGCAATCAACCTGACAACAAAAGTGTTGCCAAAGGAATCCCAACCAGCAACCATTCCAAAGAACAGCCACCAGTCCGGGGTATAAAACAATTGGCACTGGCTTTACAAGCACCCTGTTGAGTTCTCAAAGAACAACCACACACCAACCAGAAGAACCGCATCAGCGGAACCCCTGCTTGGGGCAACCTCTCCAACCTACTCGGTCTTGCTTTCGTCGTCAACCTCGTGTCCGAGGTGATCAACTTGGCTCAACCAGGCCCACGCTGACGCTCACCGTTTCCGGTGGTCGTTGCTCTCGTGGGTTCCGGCGGACCGACCGGCGTCGCTTTCGCAACCACCCGCCCGGCTCCCTGCCGACTTCCGAACTCTACCCGGTCGGCTTCGCATTCGCAACTCCGTGTCCCGGAGTGTCGAGCACCGCCCGAATCTCAGTCTGGCTCGGCGTCACCGCCACCAGCCTGGCGCCCGTTCTCGGCCGGTTTGCCCGGCCTCCCGCGTGCAGAGAGAAAGTTACGCGGACCCGCCTCGGAAGGCAAATCAATGATCGTCATTGGACGAGCGGGACCGGGTCGCCCGGAATGCCGGCGTCGAAGACAGCTTTCCGGAGCGGTGCCGTGCCAGAGTGGTCGGCATGGATGATCCGCCCCCGGTCCCGGCCGTCGCCGAGGACGCTCTACTCGGCCTCCTGCTGCCGTTCTGGCAGTTGGTGATCGGGGCCGTCGTGCTCGCCGTACTGCTGCTGTCGGTCCGGCGCCTGGCCCGGCGCGGCCCTTCCCGGATGACCACCGCCCTGCTGATCACGGCGGGAGCGATCGCCGGCATCGCCGCCCTGGGCCTGCTTTTCGGAAGCTGACCGGGTCACAGCCGGCGGTTGGCCAGACTGGGCAGCTCGGTTCGGACCGTCCGCAGCCGCTCCAGGTCGATCTCGGTGACCGTCAGCCCCGGACCGTCGGCGACCTGGCTCAGCACCGTCCCCCACGGGTCGACGACCATGCTTCGCCCGAAGCAGGTGCGGCCCGGGTCGTGGTCACCGGTCTGGCCCGCCGCCGCCACGAAGCACTGGTTCTCGATCGCCCGGGCCCGCAGGAGCACCTCCCAGTGATCCCGCCCGGTGTGCATCATGAACGCCGCCGGCACGACGAGCAGCTCGGCGCCGCCGTCGGTCGCTAGCTGCCGGTACAACTCCGGGAACCGCAGGTCGTAACAGATGGACAGGCCCACCCGGAGGCCCTCCACGTCGACCACCACGGGCTTCTCGCCGGGCGCGACCGTTGCCGACTCCAGGTAGGAGACCCGGCCGGGGATCTCCACGTCGTACAGATGGATCTTCCGGTAGGCGGCGGCGAGCGCGCCCTCGCGGTCGAAGACCAGCGAGGTGTTCCAGGTGTGCGCCGGATCCGGACCCGCCTCGTGGAACGAGCCGGCGATCACCCACATGCCCAGCCGACGGGCGGTCTCCGCGAAGAACCGCCCCACCGTGCCGTCGACCGGCTCGGCCGGCGGCATCCGGTCGGCGTGACCGAGGTAGTCGACGTACTCCGGAAGGAGGGCGAGATCCGCGCCGGCCGCCGCGGCCCTGACCAGCAGGGCCTCGGCGGCGGCGAGGTTCGCCGCCCGGTCGTCGCGGGCGTTGAGCTGGCAGACGGCGACGCGCATGACCCGAGGGTACGGGCGGATGCGGGCGCGCGACAGGGCTCAGGCGCTGGACAGGACGAGCACCGCCGCGGCGAAGCCGAGCCCGCGACCTGCGCCGGCCGGAGTCGCTCGCGGTCGACGGCGAGCGCGAGCAGGACGGTGCTCGCCGGATAGAGCGAGGCGACGGCGGCCAGTGTCCCCGGCCTGCCGCGGCGAGGAAGAGCGCGTTCGCGGCGGAGTCGAGCAGGCCGGCGACCGCGGCCCATCCGAGCACGCGCCGCCCCAGCGGCGTTCGTGCACCGGTACGGCGGGGCGAGCGCGAGGCCGAACGCGATCGAGCTGACGCGTACCGCCAGAATCGGCCAACGGTACGGGTCAGCGCAGCCGACGAGGCGCCGGTGCTGTGGCGCGGCCCGCGCGGCGGCCTGGCGCGTCTGCTCAGTGGACCCCGCGAACCCGACCTGGTCGAACTGTGAGACTGGCGAATGGAACCCGGGGAGGCGTTGGAGCCCTCCGACCACGCCCTCGGCACCCGGGAGATCCTGCACGTGCTCGACGGGGCGGCGACCGTCACCGTGGACGGCGTCGACCACGAGGTACGCGCCGACGAGACGGTCGAGTTCCACGCCGGCCAGGAGCACGGCTACCGCACGGCCGGTGACGGGCCGGTGCGCCTGATGGTGGTGGTGGTCACTCCGTCGGGCGAGTGGGACCGGCGGACCCGGTCACGCGGACCGCGCCCGAGCTGACCCGGGCGCGGTCGCGAACGGCGGTCAGGCCGACTTCTCCTCGCGGTCCCGCCGGCGCCGGCCGGTGAACTCGCGCGGCACGATCGTCGGGTTGACGTTCTCCAGGACGACCTCGCGGGTGATCAGCACCCGGGCGGCGTCCGGGTTGCTCGGCACCTCGTACATCACGGAGAGGAGGACCTCCTCCATGATCGCCCGCAGGCCGCGGGCGCCGGTGCCGCGGAGCATGGCCTGGTCGGCGATGGCCTCCAGCGCGGGCTGCTCGAACTCCAGCTCGACGCCGTCCAGCTCGAACAGGCGCTGGTACTGCCGGACGAGCGCGTTGCGCGGCTCGGTGAGGATTCGCACCAGGGCGGTGCGGTCGAGGCTGCGCACGTTGGTGATCACCGGAAGCCGGCCGATGAACTCGGGGATGAGCCCGAACTTCAACATGTCTTCCGGCATGACCTGGCTGAAGATGTCGTCTGTCGACCGCTCGGACACCGACCGGAGCCGGGCGCCGAAGCCGGTGCCGCCGGAGCCGGTGCGGGCCTCGATGATCTGATCCAGCCCGGCGAACGCGCCACCACAGATGAACAGCACGTTCGTGGTGTCGATCTGGATGAACTCCTGGTGCGGGTGCTTGCGCCCGCCCTGCGGCGGCACGTTCGCCACAGTGCCTTCGAGCATTTTCAGCAGCGCCTGCTGCACGCCCTCGCCGGAGACGTCCCGGGTGATCGACGGGTTCTCCGACTTGCGGGCGATCTTGTCGACCTCGTCGATGTAGATGATGCCCGTCTCGGCGCGCTTGATGTCGTAGTCGGCGGCCTGGATCAGCTTCAGCAGGATGTTCTCGACGTCCTCACCGACATAGCCCGCCTCGGTGAGCGCGGTGGCGTCGGCGATCGCGAACGGCACGTTGAGCATCCGGGCGAGCGTCTGCGCCAGGTGCGTCTTGCCGCAACCGGTCGGACCGAGCAGCAGGATGTTGGACTTGGCCAGCTCCACCCCGTCGGTGCCGGAGCCCGGCGCGCCTGCGGCCTCGGCCTGGATCCGCTTGTAGTGGTTGTAGACCGCGACGGCGAGCGCCTTCTTGGCCTGCTCCTGACCGACGACGTAGTTGTCGAGGAACTGGCAGATCTCCATCGGCTTGGGAAGCTCTTCCCACTTCACCTCGCCGGACTCGGCCAGCTCCTCTTCGATGATCTCGTTGCAGAGATCGATGCACTCGTCGCAGATGTAGACACCAGGGCCCGCGATGAGCTTCTTGACCTGCTTCTGCGACTTGCCGCAGAAGGAGCATTTCAGTAGGTCGCCGCCGTCACCGATCCGTGCCACCTACGTTCTCCCTGCACTCGTCGGCCGGAACGCCGGCCCTGACCTGCGGGCGCCGGAGCGCCCGTCCGTCCTGTCGTCCCACCATGCTGTCGGCTCCACCCGATCCGACCGGCGGAGCGGTACAGACCCGACGTTACCCGGTGGCCGGGTTTTCTCCGACCCCCAAAACCGGTGTGTCAGAGGTCGACCGGGAACGATACCCCGATCGACCTCTGACCACACGTTGCTCAGCCCGCGGCGTGCGACGCCAGCAAACCCTTCTTGCGACTGGTCAGGATCGTGTCGACCAGCCCGTACTCCTTGGACTCCTCGGCCGTCATGATCTTGTCACGGTCGATGTCCTTGCGGACCTGCTCGATCGGCCGGTTGCAGTGCCGGGAGAGCATGTCCTCCAGCTGCGTCCGCATCCGCAGGATCTCCCGCGCCTGGATCTCGATGTCCGAGCCCTGGCCGTAGCCGCCCTCGGTGGCCGGCTGGTGGATGATGATCCGGGAGTTGGGCAGCGCCATCCGCTTACCCGGGGTGCCCGCGGAGAGCAGCACCGCCGCCGCGCTCGCCGCCTGCCCGAGGCAGACGGTCTGGATGTCCGGGCGGACGTACTGCATGGTGTCGTAGATCGCCGTCATGGCGGTGAAGGAGCCACCGGGCGAGTTGATGTACATGATGATGTCACGGTCCGGGTCGGTGCCCTCCAGCGTCAGCAGCTGGGCCATCACGTCGTTGGCCGACGCGTCGTCCACCTGGACGCCGAGGAAGATGATCCGGTCCTCGAAGAGCTTGTTGTACGGGTTGGACTCCTTCATCCCGTACGACGTGCGCTCGACGAACGACGGCAGGACGTAGCGGTTGTGCACGGCCGCGAACTGGGGCGGCAGGCTCAGGTCGGTCATCGTCAGCTCCTCGCTCAGCTCAGGGTCCCGGCGCCATCCGGAACCTGGGCGGCTCCGATGATCACCTTGTCGATGAAGCCGTAGTCCATGGCTTCCTGGGCGGTGAACCAACGGTCGCGGTCCGAGTCGGCCTCGATCTGCTCCTGGCTCTGGCCGGTGTGGAACGCGACCCGCTCCTGGAACATCCGCTTGGTGTAGAGCATCTGCTCGGCCTGGATCGCGATGTCCGACGCGGTGCCGCCGAGACCGCCCGAGGGCTGGTGCATCATGATCCGCGCGTGCGGCAGGGCGTAGCGCTTGCCCTTGGTGCCCGCGCAGAGCAGCAGCTGGCCCATGGAGGCGGCCATGCCCATCGCCACGGTCGACACGTCGTTGTCGATGTACTGCATGGTGTCGTAGATGGCCATGCCGGAGTAGACCGAGCCACCCGGCGAGTTGATCCAGAGGAAGATGTCGCGGTCCGGATCCTCCGCGGCGAGCAGCAGCAGCTGCGCGCAGATGCGGTTGGCCACCTGGTCGTTCACCTCACTGCCCAGGAAGATGATCCGTTCCTTGAGCAACCGGTTGTAGACCGAGTCGTCGAGGTTGCCAATGGAGTCGCCACCGCGGGCCTCGTTCACCCGGAGCGACTTCTTGGGGATGTGCATGTCGGTCATGGCAGCCCTTCGCTCTCCGTACCGTCCTACCCGACACTAACCGCTCAGCCGGGAGGCGCACTCCCGGTCGGGGCACTGTTCGCTCTCAGCGCAGTCACCCGCACGGCGTACCCCGGAAAGGGTTTCGGCCGCCTCCCGGCGCGCAGCGCGGGACGGCGGCCGACACCCCCGACGATCAGTTCTGGTGGTCGTGCTCGGCCTCGTTCTGGGCCCGCAGCGCATCGAGGGAGACCTCGTTGCCCGCCGAGTCCTTGATCTTGATCTTCTCCATCACGGCGGCGAGCGCCTTGCCCCGCCGGACGTCGCCGAAGACGGCCGCGGCGGCGCCGGAGCGGACCAGCTGGTCGTAGTACTGCTGCGGGGCCATGCCGGCGCGCTGCGCCCGGTGCACGATCTCGTGACCGAACTCGTCGTCGGAGACCTGCACGTCCTCGGCGTCGGCCAGGGTGTCCAGCAGGAGCTGGATCTTGACGCCGTCGGTCGCCGCCTCGGTCAGCTCGGCGTCGATCTGCTCCTCGGTCTTCTCCTCCGCCGCGAGGTATTCCTCCAGGGAGGCGCCGATGCGCTCGAGCTGGTCGACCATCGCGGCCTTGCGGCTCTCGACCTCCTCCTTGACGACGCCCTCGGGCGCCGGCACCCCGGCGGCGGCCACCATCTGCTCCAGGGCCTTGTCACGGGCGGCGTAGATCTGCTCGACCTGCTTGCCCCGGGTGACCCGCTCCCGCAGGTCGCCGCGCAGCTCCTCGATGGTGTCGAACTCGCTGGCCATCTGCGCGAAGTCGTCGTTGAGCTCGGGGAGCTCCTTCTCCTTGACCGTGCGAACGGTCACCGCCACGTCGGCGTCACGGCCGGCGTAGTCGCCGCCGACGAGCTGCGTGGTGAAGGTGGTGCTGTCGCCGGCGGCCTGGCCGACCAGCGCCTCGTCCAGACCCGGCAGGAGCTGCTTGCTGCCCACCTCGTGCGAGATGTTGCTCGCCGAACCACCCGGGACCTCCTCGCCGTCGACCGTGGCGTTCAGGTCGATCTGCACGAAGTCGCCCTCCTGAGCGGCCCGCTCGACGGTCTTCAGCGTCGCGAACCGCTCCCGCAGGCTGTTGATCTGCTCGTCGATCTCGCTGTCGGCGACCTCGATCTCGTCGACGGTCACCTCGATGGTGGCCGGGTCCGGCAGGGTGATCTCCGGCCGGACGTCCACCTCGGCGGTGAAGTTGAGCGAATCGCCGTCGTTGAACTCCGTGATGTCGACCTCGGGACGGCCGAGCGTCTTCAGGTCGTGCTCCCGGACCGCGGCGAGGATGTTCTGCGGGATGGCCTCCTGGATCGCCTCGTTGAGGACGGTCCCCCGGCCCACCCGCTGGTCGATCACCGCGCTGGGAACCTTGCCCCGGCGGAAGCCGGGAACCTGGACCTGCTGGCCGATCTCCCGGTACGCCTTCTTGAGGCTCGGCTCGAGCTCGACGAACGGCACCTCGATGGCGAGCCGCACGCGCGTCGGGCTCAGAGTCTCGACGGTGCTCTTCACAGGCGTACTCCTTGACGGATCTGAATGTTGAGTCTGGGGCGTGATTGCGCGCATCGAGTGTAGGCGAGCCGGCCGACGGCATCGGCATGGCCCGGGTACCGCACGGAAAAACCGGCGGTTCCCGGGACGATCCGGTCGCGAACGACAGTCGGGGTGGCGGGATTTGAACCCACGGCCCCTCGCTCCCAAAGCGAGTGCGCTACCAAGCTGCGCCACACCCCGGTGGCGACGAAGAGTGTATGCCGTCCGGCCCCCCGCGCGGGTGACCGGGGCGCGGTGTGGCGGCCCGAGGGCCGCCCGCCCTCGGGTGGGGACCGGACAGCGCGCCCGCCGTCGGGTGGGGGCCGGACGCCAGCTCGGGGAATGTGGCTGGGTCCGAGGGCGCGGGAAGGCGCCACCTCGCCGAAGTGGTGTGGATCTTGCCGGTCAGCGCCGTGCGCGGGTATGCGCTTCGCGACGTCCACCGGGATTCGGTACGCTGTCGGCGCGCCCCGCGGTGGTGGGGTGCGCGCGGGCGTAGCTCAATGGCAGAGCTTCAGTCTTCCAAACTGACGGTGCGGGTTCGATTCCCGTCGCCCGCTCCAACGGCCTCCGGCCCAGGTCAGAGGCTGCATCCTCCGATCCTCGGCCGGTCGGCCACTCCCCGCTCCGACCTTGCGGGCCATTCGTGGGCCATCAGCTGCTCTGGCCGCCCTTGCGCGGGGTCTGCCGGGCGATCGTGGCGGTCGGCCGTTCAGGGGAACGGGGCGCTGCTCAGGTAGGTCACCATTCCGACCAGAGCCAGCACGTCCATCGCCAAGAGGACGAGGTGCGCATACCGGTACCGGCGCACCATCGAGCCGACCATGGGCGTCGCCGGCGTGTACTCCAAGAGTGTCGCGATCCTTCTCAAGCGCGCGACCCGGGACCACCGGTTGGGAGGGCCCGCGCCAGGGGTCAGTGCGGCAATCGGGACAGGCGAGTGTCCGGAAACCTGCAGCTCGATGCTGAACCCGTCGATCCGGACGCCGTCGACCAGTGACCGTGGAACGTCGTATCTGACGAGCGGGTTACCCACGACCACATGCGTGCGGTTCACCGCCACGAAGGCAGCCGGCCCCGCGAGATATATGAGCAGCACAGGCGTGCCGATCAGCGGAAGAACCAGCATCGCTGTCCGCACGCCACCCTCCCACAGCCCCCAGATGCCGGCCGGCACGAGCATGGTGATCGCTGACAGTGCGATGGGGTCCATCCGCCGGATCACGGGCTCAGCTCCTCACCAGGCCCCGAGTCGGCGTTCATTGATCAGCCGGCATTACCGGTCGCGACCGCCTCGGTGCGGGCACCGCCGGGTCCCGCCGCCTCGCGAACACGATCACGCCGATCAGAAGGAGCACGAGCCACAAGGGCACCAGCACGGGGACGAACCCGCGCCAGACGGGCCACACCGGCTCGGCGAGCCGGTGCACGGCCAGGTCCGTCCAGGTGACGACGGCAGGCGGGAACAGACCGACGGTCACCAGCGTGCCGACCACCAGCGGTACGGGCCGACGACTCCGCACCACCACCCAGAACAGCGCCGCACCGGCGGCAGCGGCGAGCAGGGTGCCGGTGATCGTGGCGGCGCGGAACCCGCCGGGTGCGGACTGCGTGATGCTCAGCCTCGACGCGTACCTCGTATGGGTGAGCGTGACCGTCAAGCCGTCCCGCTCGGCCCGCCAGCCGTCGCACGCGGTGCCCGGCACCGGACGCAGTTCCCGCCATCCACGCGTCTCGGCGGCACGCCGCACCTGTTCCGACAGCGTGCAGTCGGGGCCGTCGCCGTACTGGAACTCGACCCGGCTGCCGCCGACGTCGTCGGGAGCCAGGAAGACGCCGTACCGGTAGCCTCGCTCGGTCATCGAGCCGATCGGTTCCACACCGGAGAGCAGCTCCCCGGCCGCGCTCCGCGCTGCCTCGGGGCTCAGCGGTACGGCACCCCGGCCGCCGTACCAGGAGCCGACGGCCAAACCGGCCGTGCCGAACAGCAGCGCGCCGAGCAGCGCCATCGCCACGTGCCCCAGCCGACGCCCCATCGGGCCACCCCCTGTCGCCGTGCGGCACAGCGTAGGCGTCGCACGCCGACCGCGGTGCCCCGCGTGACGACGGTGCCGGCACCCCCGGTGCGTAGGCAGGCGATCTCCGCGTTCAGGCAGAGAAGCGGGCTTCGCCCGTTCGCTTGTCCACCGCGATCGGAGAGTTGCCGGCCATCGCCTCACGCCAGTCGCCGGCTTCGACGTACGCCTTTCCGTCGTAGGGGAACACGTACCTGTCGTCGGCTTCCTCCACGTCACCGTCCACGACGACGACCGGGAAGCTGAAATGGCCCCTGACCTCGGCGTCCAGGAACCCTTCGGCGATCTGCCGGGCGGATTCGAGTGGGATCACGGTCCTACCACCACCAGATCTCGGTCAGGCCGGTCGCCCTGCAGCACCGGTGGCCACCACACGGCCATGTCGAGACGCAGGGCGACGGCGTTCAGCAGCCAGCCGCCCGCCCACCCCACGAGCAGGCCCAGGCTCAGCCACAGCCGGAAGAAGGCCAAGCTCAGGGACGCCACCAGAATCGTGAGCCCGAGAGCGGCGTGGGCGAGCACGAACGTGCGTACCGCCTCGAAGTTGACGGCGAACCTGCCCCCTGCCTCCAGATCCACGTCGCTGTAGCCGCCCATCCGCCAGATGACGAAGGGCACGGCGGCGGCCACCAGCACGTGATTGAGCCGGGCCGTACCGACGCCGACGGGCATCAGACCCTCGATCGGGTGCTTCGCCGCGGAACCTCCACCGATGCCTCTGACACGATCATCTCCACCCGTGCTCGCCCCGCGGCCGCACCAGGGGCCGGGCAGTGAGTGCCGGCATCCGGCGGAACGCTGTCAACCGGTCGGTGCCGATGGCCTGGTAGTGGTCCTCGATCGGCCGGCGTGCCTCGTCGAACAGCGCCGGCCCGTCGTACCGGACCGGGGGCGGTGCCGCAGTGGCGGGCTCGACCTGTTCGAACTTCTCGGTGGACAGCGCGTACACGACCCGGCCGGCGTCCGCCCTGAAGTGCGGTTCAGGTCAAGCGGCGGCGGATCCGCGCCATGTCCTCCTCGGGGAGCGCGTCGGCCACCAGCAGCCGGGGCAGCAGGTCCGTCTCCAGTGTCGTGGCCCGGAACACCAGCGCCACCGTGACGTCGTGGTCGGGCCGGTGCACGACCTCGACCGGGTCTCCGGCGCCGACGCCGCCCGGCGTGATCACCCGCAGGTACGCCCCGGGGCGTACCGCCTCGGTGAACCGCTTGATCCAGCCCTGTTCGCCCAGCCACCCCTGGAACGTGCCGCAGGGGATACGGGGGCAGGAGACCTCCAGCACCAGGTCCGGCCCGATCCGCCACCGCTCGCCGATCAGCGCGCCGTTGACGTCCAGCCCGGTGGTGGTCAGGTTCTCCCCGAAGCTGCCGTCGGCGAGCGGGCGGCCCAGTTCGGCCTCCCAGTGGTCCAGGTCCTCCCGCGGGTACGCGTAGACCGCCTGGTCGGTGCCGCCGTGGTGGGCCACGTCGTAGACCCGGTCACCGGTGAGCCCGACCGCGCCGGTGCCCTTGGGACCGGGCGCGGTGACGGCGACCCGGCCCTCCACGGGCCGCTTGTCGATGCCGGTGGCGCCGATCCCCTTCCACGGGTTCGGCTGCGGTCGGCCCACGTTGACGGAGATCACCCTCATGCCGGCGACGGTATGCGGCGCAGGGCTGTCCCGGCCAGTCCATTCCCCGGGCCGGGTGGGCGGCGCGGCGGCGCGGGCTGCGTACGATGCGGGCCGGACATCCTCGTCGGATGGTGGAGGTAGCCGCGGATGGCAGGCCAGCGGGACGGTTTCGCCCTCGGCGTGGACCTCGGCACCTCGAACACGGTGGCGGTGCTGCGGTGGCCGGACGGGCGGACCAGGCCGGTGCTCGTCGACGGCCACCCGATCATGCCGTCCGGCGTGTACGCCGACGCGGACGGTCACCTGCACGTCGGGCGGGACGCGCACCGGCTGGCCCAGGCCGACCCGGCCGGCTTCGAGCCGAACCCGAAGCGCCGGGTCGACGAGGAGACCGTGGAGCTGGGCGGGCGGGCGTACCGGCCGGCGGAGCTGCTGGCCGCGACGCTGCGCGCGGTCGCGGACGCGGCGGTGGCGGCGGTCGGGATGCTGCCCCCGGCGGTGGTCACCCACCCGGCGGCCTGGACGCCGGCCCGGCGTCAGGTGCTGCACGACGCGCTGGAACTCGCCGGCTGGCCGGCGGCGGCCGAGCACACGCTGGCCGGGCCGATCGCGCCGGGCACCCGCCTGCTGCGTGAGCCGGTGGCCGCGGCCCGCTACTTCACGCAGGTGCTGCGCCGGCCGGTGCCGGTGGGCGGTTCGGTGGCGGTGTTCGACTTCGGCGGCGGCACGCTCGACGTGGCGGTGCTGCGCAACGAGGGCGCCGACCCGTGGGGCGACTCCGGTTTCCAGCTGGTCGCCACCGGCGGGATCCCCGACCTCGGCGGTCTCGACCTGGACGCGGCCCTGCTCGGGCGGCTCGGCGAGCTGGTCGGCCCGGCCCACCCGCGCGAGTGGGGCCGGCTGACCGACCCGGCGACCACCGCCCAGCGGCGGGACCGCCAGCAGCTGTGGGACAACGTGCGCGGTGCCAAGGAGATGCTGTCCCGGGCCATGGTGGCGCCGGTCGCCGTGCCGGGGGTGGAGGCGGCGGTGCCGCTGTCCCGGGAGGACTTCGAACGCCTCGCCGCGCCGCTGCTGGCCCGGGCCGTCACGGAGACCCGGGAGGTGACGACCGCCGCCGGGCTGCGCCCCGAGCAGCTGTCCGGCCTGTTCCTGGTCGGCGGGTCGACCCGGGTCCCGCTGGTGGCCCGGCTGCTGCACGCCGAGTTGGGCATCGCGCCGACGGTGCTGGAACAGCCGGAGATGCCGGTGGCCGAGGGCGCGCTCACCGACCTGCCGCTGCCCCGGCACCCCGGCCGTCCCGCCGTGCCGGCCCAGCCGGCACCGCCCGCGCCCACCCGGCCCGACCCGGCCGGACCCGCGCCCACCCGGCAGGCGACCTCGCCCGCACCGGCCGCGGGCGAGGCGGACACCGGCGCGGCCACTGTCGCCGCCGGTGCGACGCGGACGAATCCGACCGCGCCGCTCGGCGGAGCGGACGCGGCGTCCGCCGGACCGCGCGGCACGCTGGTCGCCGGCGGCCCCGTCCCGCAAACGTCCCCCACGAGGTACGACGGCGGGCCGCTCGCCGGTGGTCAGGTCCCGCGCCCGACGTACGACCCGGGCGGCCCCGCTTTCGTACCGCCGGGGGCAGCGCCCGCCGCGCACCACGCCGGCGTACCCGGGATGCCGCCGTCCCCGCCCGGCGGAGGATGGCCGCCTGCGCAGCCCGGTCCCGGCGTACCCGGGGCGCCCTTCTCCCCCGCGCCGAACGGTGTCCGGCCCGGCGGCGGCCGGCCCCGGCGCGGCCGGTGGATGGCGCTCGGCACGGGTCTCGTGGTCGTCGCCGTGTCGGCGGCAGTGCTGCTCTGGGTGTTCCGGGACCGGCACCCGGCGCTCGACTTCCGCACCGCCGAGCTGGTGAAGACGGTGGCCGCCGGTGACACGCGGCCGGACCAGATGTTCACCGCGACGCTCGGGGACCGCGCCTACCTGGCCCGTCCACTGCCCGACGACCACCTCCAGGTGACAGCCGTGGAGGCGGCGACCGGCAGGACGGTCTGGGAGAAGCGGACCGACGCGACAGCGCAGCGGTGGGCGGGGATCCGGGCGCTGCCCGACGGGTTGCTCGTCCTCTCCGACGCCACCGGCAGTGACACCCCCCGCGTGCTCGCGGTGCTCGACGGCGATTCCGGCGACCAGCGCTGGCGGACCGACGTCGGCCGCGACGACACCCTCCACCTCGGGCCGGACACGGTGGTCCGCCTGGACCGCACCGGCGAACGCCTGGTCGGGCTGCGGCTGGACGACGGGCGGCAGCGGTGGGAGCGGCCCAACCCGCGCACCGAGTACGGCGACGCGCGCACGAAGGTGGTGGCGGTCGGCACCGGCGCGGCTCTGGACGGGCCCGCCGACGTCGAGGGCTCGCCGCTCGCCGCGTGGGCCGGGCAGGCGGACCGGCTCGTGCAGGTCGGCGCGGACCGGTCGGTCCGGGTCCTGGACATGCGCAGCGGGAAGATCCTCAAGGAGCGGGGCAACGTGGCCGGCCTCGACGATCCGATGGCCGCCCGCGACGACCGGCTGTACGTGGCGGAGAACGACAGGGGGCTGCGGCTGCTCTCCTACGACCTGGGTGGTCTCGGCACACCGAGCGTGTTGTACGAGGCGCCGGAGCAGGGCGGCCGGGTGAAGGATCTCGTCACCTGCGGGGAGCGCCGGGTGTGCCTGCTGGAGACGCCCGGCAGCGGCGCCGACGACACCCGGGTGGTGGCGGCGACCGAAGGTGCGGGCACCCGGCAGTGGCCGGCGCCGCGCGCCGAGACGCTGGTGCCGGTCGGTGAGCACGTGCTGGCCGGGCGGGACTCGCCGGACGCGGTGACGCTGTTCGCGCCGGACGGCACGGCGGTGCTGCGCGACCGGGACGGGACGGCGGTCCGGCTGGACGCCGGCAACGTGCTGCTCTTCTCCGAGGCGCCGAGCGCGTACGAGGACGACCGCGTCCTCGCCGGGACGGCCGTGGACGGCAAGCCGGTCGAGATGGGGCAGCTCAAGCAGATCCGCAGCGAGTCCTGCTCGTGGAACACCGAGATGCTGGTGTGCGGCGCGGAGAAGGAGTTCCGGTTGTACCGGTTCGCCGGCTGACCGGAACTGAGCTTGGCAGCGATCGATGCCCCGGCTGATGCGAACGGCAGAGAGATCGACGTTCGCCAGGAGGCCCCGTGTTCGTCCGACGACGGTGGACCGCACCCGCCACCACCAGCATCCTGATCGCCGCGGCACCGGCCCATCCCGGGCCGGACGCCGCCGCAGGGGAAGGCGTACCTGGCGGGCGGTCCCCGCGACGGCAGCAGCCAGGACGCGGACGGCAGGGCCCTGGTGGAGATCGAGCTCGACGGCCCGCCCGGGTCGCGTCGCCCAAGGCCGGCGAGCAGCGGTGACGGCTCAGCCCAACGGGCGACGGATGAAGCCCGTGGGGCGGGGTAAGGCAGCACGGTCCTGGTGGAGAGACGACCGGTGTCGCGGCGTACCGCGACCGGGCACGCGGGCGGGCGGCGCGAATGCCGCCCGCCCGCGCATCCCGGGGCCGGCCCTGGGCGGACAGGGTTCGATCAATGACGGGCGTCGGCTGGCGCGCCCAGGCGTGACCGGGCCGGCGGCCACCTCGGCCTCCGTACAAGGACATCGACGCCGCCCGCCGGACGGCCGGCACGCCGACCGCCTTCTGACGCCGCCCCGGTCGTCCGTCCGGCCCGTACCGGACGGACGACCGACCGGCTCAGCTACCGGTCACCCAGTTCCAGGCGGAGACCACCCACTCGGTCTGCTGCAGGTACGCCACACCGACGCCGACCAGGAACAACGCGGTCACCAGGTGAGCACCCTTGGCACTGCGGCGCACCCGGCCGAACTGCCGCTCCAGGATCAGCCGGCCGAGCAGCCGGGCCAGCACGAACAGGCCGACCGCGGTGAGCAGGCTGAGCACGAACGTGAGCAGCGGGGCGACCAGGTTACCCCGGCCGGAGATCGCCCAGATGCCCCAGCAGACGAACGCGAACAGCGCACCGGCGGCGCTCAGCTCCCCGCCCTTGCGCGCCTGGGTCAGGTGCCAGCCCATCGGCCGACGGGGCGCCGGCTCCGCCGCCCAGTCGCCGTGCTCGACCGTGGGGAACTGCTCGGTCCGGGGCGTACGCGACGGGCGCGGCTGACCGACCGCCGCCACCCCGCGCTGGAACGCGTCCCGCTGCGGGGGCACCGCCCCCGGCTGGGGCGGCACCTCCACGGTGCGCTCGGCCCACGGCTGTGTCTGGTCCGCCATCTTCCGTCCTCCCCCTCGACCGATACCGGCCTCCGTTTCCGAGGGTAGCCAGCCCGCAAATAGGGTGCCGACCCCCGTCACGGTGCGATACACACGTGCCGTGACTGACGTGGTGGTATCCCGGGCCGAGGACTTCGACGACATCGCGGCGCTGCTGGCGCTGGCCTTCCACGGCGATCTCGACCCCGAGGTGCAGGCGCTGGAACGCCCGATCTTCGAGCCGGACCGGTCGCTGCTGGTCCGCGACGGCGGAACGGCGGTGGCACACGCCGCCGCGTTCAGCCGCGACCTCGCGGTGCCCGGCGCGGACGTGCCAGCCGCGCACGTGACGATGGTGGCGGTCGCGCCGACGCACCGGCGGCGCGGCCTGCTCACCCGGCTGATGCGCCGGCAACTGCGCGACGTCCGCGACGCCGGCCGGGAGCCGATCGCGGTGCTCTGGGCCAGCGAGGGACGCATCTACCCCCGCTTCGGCTACGGGTCGGCGGCCCCGCGGTACGTGCTGTCCGCAGACACCACCGGCCTGCGGCTGCCCGCCCCGTCGCCCGCCGAGGGCAGGCTGCGACTGGACCGTCCGGAGACGCACCGGAACGAACTGGCCCGGCTGTACGAACGGGTCCGCGCCGAGCGTCCCGGCTGGTCCCGGCGCGACGAGCGCTGGTGGTCGTACGTACTGGCGGATCTCAAGGCGCACCGGGGCGGCGCCACCGAGCGCCGGGTACTGCTGCACGAGGGCGCCGACGGGCTCGACGGGTACGCGCTCTACCGGACGAAGGACAGCTCGTCGGCGACCGGACCGCAGGCCGAGGTGCAGGTCGGCGAGGTGGTGGCGGTGACGCCGGAGGCGTACACGGCGCTGTGGCGGCTGCTGCTCTCGGTCGACCTGACCCGCCGGCTGTCGTTCCCGATCGCGGCCCCGGACGAGCCGCTGCTGCGGCTGGTGGACGAGCCCCGCGAGCTCTCCCCGCAGCTCGCCGACGCGCTCTGGGTACGGGTGGTGGACGCGCCGGCCGCGCTCGCCGCCCGGCGCTACGCCACCGACGTCGACGTGGTGATCGAGGTCACCGACGAGCTGCTGAAGGAGAACACCGGCCGCTGGCGGCTGGTCGGCGGGCGCGACGGCGCGCAGTGCACGCCCACCACCGCCCCGGCCGGACTGGCGTGTGACGTACGCGCGCTCGGCGAGCTGTACCTCGGCGGCGCGAACCCGTACGCGCTCGCTGCCGCCGGCCGCGTCCGGGAGCTGATCCCGCACACGCTGACCGCACTGACGCCCGCCTTCACGTGGCACCGCACCCCTTCCCCCATGGAGGTCTTCTGACCGTCCCCGCCCCACCCCACCCGTTTTCTTTGTCGATCATGAAGTTGGCGGCGTGAACCGTCCGGTTCGTCCCGGCCAACTTCATGATCGCGCGACCCCGGGCGCGGGTGGGTCGGGGACGGTACGGTCGGGGGATGGGTGAGGCGGAGCGACGGCGACGGCGACTGCGGCACCACGGTGAGGCCAGCACCCCGGCGGGTGCCGACGTACGGCATCACGGTGAGGCCAGCACCCCGGCGGGTGCCGACAACACCGGCACCGGCGGGACCGCTGCCAGCACCGCCCCCGTACACGACGACGTGGCACCCCGGTCCGCGCGCGGTGGCCGTCCCGGCGAGCCGGAGCCCCGGGGACGCCGCGCCACCGCGCCCGCCGAGGAAGGCGAACGCGGGCTGCGCGGACTCGTCGGCTCCGGCTCGTCGCAGGTGAGCGTGACGGCCGCGCTGCGGGCACGCGACGCCGCCCGGCCCAGCGAGGACGATCTCGCCGAGGCCGAACAGCGGGTGGTGCTCATCCGCCGCAACTGGGTGCCGCGCGAGGAACTGCCCCGCAACGGGCGGTGACCCCCCGGCGTCCCGTCAGGCGGGCAGCTCGGGCAGCTTGCGGCTCTGCTCGTAGGCCGCCACCTGCTCGATGCGCCGGCTGTGCCGCGGGTTGCCGGAGAACGGCGTGGTGAGGAACGCCTCGACGAGCGCCGTCGCCTCGTCCAGCGTGTGCTGCCGGGCGCCGATCGCGACGATGTTGGCGTCGTTGTGCTCGCGGGCGAGCTGGGCGGTGTCGACGTTCCAGGCCAGCGCCGCCCGGACCCCCGCCACCTTGTTCGAGGCGATCTGCTCGCCGTTGCCGGAGCCGCCGATCACCACGCCGAGGCTGCCCGGGTCACCGACCACCCGGTCACCGGTGTGCAGGCAGAACGCGGGGTAGTCGTCGTCCGGGTCGAAGGCGTGCGGCCCCACGTCGACCACCTCGTAGCCCTGCTTGGCCAGGTGGTTGGCGAGGTGCACCTTCAACTCGAAACCGGCGTGGTCGGATCCCAGGTAGACGCGCATACCGCGCAGTCTGACAGGCCCGCCCCGCAGCCGGCGCGCGGGCGGCGGCTGCGAGGCGGATTCGTCACACGGTCAGTGCGGCAGCTCGGCCACCACCAGCCCGGCCCGCGCCTTCGGGGTGAACCACGTGCTCTTGCGCGGCATCTTCTCCCGGGCCAGGTTCACCGCGACGAAGTCGTCGACCGTCACCGGCGCGACGAGCACCGCCAGCTCGGCCCGGCCGGCGTCGACCTCACCGACGAGCCAGCTCGCCGGATAGTCGCCGCCCACGTACGTGATCCGCTTGTCGCCCGGGTCGAGGCCCAGCGCGTCCCGCAGCAGCAGGCGTTCGACGAGCGCGTGGTCGAGGTTCTCCAGCCGGCCGGCGCCCACGTGCGGCAGCGTCACCGCGTACCCCCGGCCGCCGAGGTGGAGGTGCACGACGCCGCCGGTGGCCGGGACGTCGACCGGCCCGTCCACCGGGGTGATCTCCGCACCCGCCGCCCGCAGCCGGTCGAGCAGCTCCTCCGGCGTGGTGGTCAGCTCGCTGACCAGCCGGTTGTAGGGCTGGATGGCGACCGACGCGGGTGTGGTGACCACCGCGAGGAAGCGCGGGAACCCGCCGGTCTGCGCGGCCAGGCTGCGGTGGTTGCCGTCCGCGACCACCAGCTCCCCGCCGCCTGCGAGTGCGGTCAGCCCGTCCTGCGCCGCTCCCGGGCCCAGCAGCCAGATCGCGTGCGTCCGGCCCGACTGGTCGACGTCGGTCGCGGCGGGCGCGCCGGCCGCGTCGGTCGCCGCAGCGAGCGCGGCGTGCAGCTCGTCGCCCTTGCCGGTCTGGAGCAGGAGTACGGGCGAGAGCAGGTGACCGAGCGCCTCGGCCAGGGCGACGCGCTCGCGTACCTTGGCGATGAACACGTCCTCGTTACGGATCACCAGGCCCGGCTCGTCGGCGCGGGTGGAGATCTGGTCGGTGTCGACCATGGCCCACAGCCCGTACGCGCTCTCCTCGCCCGGCGCGCTGATCCGGTAGAGCACCACCACCTGCTCGGCCGGCGTGTAGCTGCCGTCCGCCTTCGCCTCGGCCAGGCGCGCCACCGCGTCGGGCAGTGCGTCGAGGAAGGACTTCCCGAGGCTGCCGGGCGCCCGGTGGGGCATCTCGATGCCCAGTGCGCTGTGCGGATTCGCCTCGACGATGGAGGTGATCTCCGCGTCGTCGGCGAACTCGTCGTAGTTCTGCGCGCCGGTGCCGCCAGTGGTGATCCAGGCCCGGGTGATCGGATGCACGACCGTCATGCCCGCTGACGCTACCCGGGCCCCGATCCGCGCCGCCGCCGGACTCACCCGCTTACCACCAGATGAAAGACATCCCAGGGGCTTGAATGTCAAGCAGCAGCCTTGTTGAGGTGGTGGGACCAGGCGGTCGCCTCGTCGTAGCGGGTGCCGGTTTTGAGGCATCCGTGTAGGATGCCGACGAGCCGGTTGGCGAGTTGCCGCAGGGCGGCGTTGTAGGTGGCGCCGCGGGCGCGTTGCCGGTCGTAGTAGGCGCGGGCGCCGGGCGAGGCGGTCAGCGCGGTGAACGCCTGGGTCATGAGCGCGTCGATGAGCCGGTCGTTGTGCACGAACCGGGCGGCGACGGTCTTCTTCTTCCCGGATGCGCGGGTGATCGGGCTGGTCGCGGCGTAGTTCTTGCGGGCCTTGGCCGAGGTGTAGCGGTTGTGGTCGTCGCCGAACTCGGCGAGCACCCGGGCGCCGAGGACGGCACCCAGTCCGGGCTGGGACAGGATGATCTCAGCGTCCGGGTGCCGGCCAAAATGGGCCTCCACCTGCCCTTGCAGGGCCTTGACCTGCTCGTTGAGGGTGACGAGCAGCGCGACCAGGGCGCGGACCGACGCGGCGTAGGCGGCGGTGACCACGGTGGACTGGCCGAGGTGCTCGGCACGCAGCACGGCCTGGATCGCCGTGGCCTTGGCCGCGGTGTTACGGCGGCGGGCCCGTTTGAGAGCCGCGCTGATCTGGCTGATGCTCAGCCTGGCGGCGGCGGCCGGGTCCGGGGCCTTCGCGAGCAGTTCCAGGGTGTCGGCGGCGTCGAGGTCCTCGAACGCTGCGAGAGCGGCGGGGAAGTACTCCCGCAGCGCGTGCCGCAGCCGCTGAACGGCGCGGGTGCGTTCCCAGATCAGCGTCTTGTGCATCCGGGTGACGACCTTGACCGCTTCGGCCTCGGCCGAGTCGCCGGCGATCGGCCGCAGCTGGTGCGAGTCGGTTCGCACCATGTCGGCCAGCATGTGCGCGTCCGCGGCGTCGCTCTTGGCCCCGGACAGCGCGAGGCGTTGCCGATAGCGGGCCGCCTGCAACGGGTTGACCGCGTGCACCGTGTACCCGGCGGCGACCAACGCCTGCACCCACGGCCCCCGATCAGTCTCGATGCCGATCTTCACCCGGGCGGCGACATCGTCGACGTCGACGTCGACGTCGTCACCGAGGCACTGGCCGATCATCGCGTGCAGCCGCGTGATACCCGCGACGCCCTCGGGCAGCCGGGCCTTGGCCAGCCGGCGGCCGGAGGCGTCCATCACCTCAACGTCGTGGTGGTCCTCCGCCCAGTCATCTCCCACGAACAGCAACACGTCTCCCGCCTATCGAGCCGATCACCTTCGGTAGCCAGGAGGAGAACCATCAGCGACCTAATGAAGCAGTGCTCACGCCGCAACCGGGCGGGCACGACATCCCATCAGCGATCAACTCTCCACACCGACCAGCCAGGGCACGATCTTTCACCAGGACTCAACGTCCAGGAACGGCCAGTGCTCACCAACTGGCGGCTACCTACCCACCAGGAGTCTGCCGGATAGCTCACTCCCAGAACCCATTAGGAAGGGCCCCTTGTTAACGCCTCCGGTAGAGGAAGGGCCCCTTCTTAACACCGGGGGGCGGGCGGCTCAGGCGGTGGAGTTGCGGTGCCGGCCCGGAGCCGGGCGGCGCGCCGGCGGAGCAGGGCGGGGCCCGGCGTTGAGGCGTACCGTCGTCGTACCGACGGCGGAGCCGGGCCGCGACGGTCCGCGGCCCGGCCGGCCGGACTCGCCCGGCGGCGTCATCCGCGAGGTAGCCACCACCCGGGCCACGCCAACCACGATCGGCGGGGCAAGCAGGTCGGCCACCTCAGCCGGACCGGCCGGCCAGTCGCTCTCGATCACCGACCAGTACGTCGCACCGGAGTCCTCGGTCGCCTGCTGCGGCGCGTCGTCGGACATGCGGCGGTGCTTGGCCATGGGAACGCCTCCAGGAGCTGCCGTGCTGCGACCCCGCGGGCCGTCGGCTGGGACACCCGGTGAAACGAGCCCCGCACCGGCCCGGTGACGGGCGGTGCGGGGCTCGCCGCCGCGAGGGCTCGGGTGTTAAGAAGGGGCCCTTCCTCTACCGGAGGCGTTAAGAAGGGGCCCTTCCTTACCCCTCAGTCGAAGATGGGATCCTGCTCGCGGGTGCGCTTCAGCTCGTAGAAGCCGGGGGTGCCGGCGACGAGCAGCACGCCGTCCCAGAGGCGGCCGGCCGCCTCGCCCTTCGGTGCCGGGGTGATCACCGGGCCGAAGAAGGCGACCTGCCGGCCGTCCGGACCCGGCGCGTGGACCACCGGGGTGCCCACGTCGGTGCCGACCGGGCGCATGCCCGCCTCGTGGCTGGCCCGCAACGCCTCGTCGTACTGGGTGGACTCGGCCGCGTCGGCGAGCGCCGGGTCCAGGCCCACCTCGGTCAGCGCGCCCACCAGCATGTCCCGGCCCAGGCCCTCCTTGCCGAGGTGGATCCGGGTGCCCATCGCGGTGTAGAGCTTCGCCAGCGCCTCGGTGCCGTGCGCCTGCTCGACGGCGATGCACACCCGCACCGGGCCCCAGCCGTCGCGCATCAGGTCCCGGTAGTCCTCCGGCAGTTCCCGGCCTTCGTTGAGTACGGACAGGCTCATCACGTGGAACCGGATGTCGACGTCCCGGACCTGCTCGACCTCCAGCAGCCAACGGGAGGTGATCCACGCCCACGGGCACAGCGGGTCGAACCACATGTCCGCGGTGACACGTTCGGTCACGGTGTTTTCCCTTCACGACATCGTCGCGCCGGGGACCCGGCGCGGTCACCTCCGATCCTCACCCCGTACCCCGGCGCCCGGTACCGGAATGAGAGCGTGACCTCGACCACCGGGAGCGGTCGGTGCATGGAAGACTCGGTTCTCGACGGCCCGTCACGAGCGGCCGGGCAGAACCGGCGCCGTGGGGCGCGGCGAGACGAGTGGGATGGAGACGAACAGTGCCGGGAGTGCGAAACCTGACCCAGGTCGAGGCGACCGAGCGGGCCCGCCTGCTCGAGGTGACCGGGTACGACATCAGCCTTGACCTGTCGACCGCGGTGCAGCCCACCGGTCGCACGTTCCGCTCGGTGACCGAGGTCCGGTTCCGCTGCGCCGAGCCGGGGGCGACCACGTTCATCGAGACAGCCGCCGAATCGGTGCGGTCGGCCACGCTCAACGGCGAGCCGGTGGACCTGTCCGGCTGGTCCGCCGAGAAGGGACTGACGCTCAGCGGCCTGGCCGCCGAGAACGTGCTGGTGGTCGACGCGGACTTCGGCTACTCCAACAGCGGCCAGGGCCTGCACCGGACCGTCGACCCGGTGGACGGTGAGACCTACCTCTACAGCCAGTTCGAGACCGCCGACGCGCAGAAGGTCTACGCCTGCTTCGACCAGCCCGACCTGAAGAGCGTCTACACCTGGCACGCCACCGTCCCCGACCACTGGCGGGTCGTGTCGAACATGCCGGTGGCCCGCGAGGAGGCCACCGGTGAGGGCCTGAAGACCGTGCACTTCACCGTCTCGGAGCGGATGAGCACCTACATCACCGCGCTCTGCGCCGGGCCGTACCACGAGGTGCGCCACACCCACGACGGCATCGACATGGGCTACTTCTGCCGGGCCAGCATGGCCCCGCACATGGACGCCGACGACCTGCACCTGATCACCACGCAGGGCTTCGACTTCTTCCACGAGAAGTTCGGCGTGCGCTACCCGCTGCCCAAGTACGACCAGCTCTGGGTGCCGGACTTCAACGCCGGCGCGATGGAGAACTTCGGCTGCGTCACGCACGCCGAGTCGCACTACATCTTCCGCTCGCAGGTCACCGACTTCGAGTACGAGCAGCGCGCCAACACGATCCTGCACGAGCTGGCGCACATGTGGTTCGGTGACCTCGTCACCATGCGCTGGTGGAACGACCTGTGGCTCAACGAGTCGTTCGCCGAGTGGGCCAGCCACTGGTGCAACACGCACGCCACCCGCTTCACCGACGCCTGGACCACGTTCCTGTCGATCCGCAAGAACTGGGGTTACCGGCAGGACCAGCTCTCCTCCACCCACCCGGTCTACTGCGAGATGCCGGACCTGGAGGCCGTCGAGGTCAACTTCGACGGCATCACGTACGCCAAGGGCGCGAGCGTGCTCAAGCAGCTCGTCGCGTACGTGGGCGAGGAGCCGTTCCTGGCCGGCCTGCGCGCCTACTTCGGCAAGTACGCCTGGGGCAACGCCACCTTCGACGACCTGCTGTCCGAGCTGGAGACGGCCTCCGGCCGGGAGCTGCGCAAGTTCGCCGCCCAGTGGCTGGAGACCGCGCAGGTCAACACGTTGCGCCCGGAGGTGACCATCGGCGCCGACGGCACGTACGAGCGGGTGGTGGTCCGGCAGGAGGCGCCGTCGGCCTACCCGACGCTGCGTACCCACCGCATCGGCGTCGGCCTGTACGACCTCAGCGACGGCCGGCTGGTGCGCCGCGAGCTGATCGAGACGGACGTGACCGGCGAGCTGACCGAGCTGTCCGAGCTGCACGGCAGGCAGGCCGCCGACGTGCTGCTGCTCAACGACGAGGACCTCACATACGCCAAGCTGCGGCTCGACGGGCGGTCGATGGCCACTGTGGTGCAGCACATCGCCGGCTTCGACTCGTCGCTGGCGCGGGCGCTGTGCTGGACCGCCGCCTGGGACATGACCCGCGACGCCGAGCTGTCGGCCCGCGACTACGTGGCGCTGGTGCTGGCCGGGCTGACCGCCGAGACCGACATCAACCTGGTCACGGCGACGCTGCGGCAGGCGAAGACGGCGCTCACCTTCTACGCCGACCCGGCGTGGGCGCCGACCGGCTGGGCCGACCTGTCCCGTACCGCGCGGACGGCGCTCGCGGCGGCCGAGCCGGGCAGCGGCTTCCAGCTCGCCTGGGCCCGGGCGTACGCCTCGTCGGCCCGCTCCGGCGAGGACCTGGCCACGCTGCGCGGCTGGCTGGACGGCAACGGGGTGCCGGAGGGGCTGACCGTCGACACGGAGCTGCGCTGGACGGTGCTCCAGTCGCTGGTCGCCAACGGCGCTGCGGGTGCCGACGAGGTGGACGCGGAGCTGGCCGGCGACCGTACCGCCAGCGGCGAGCGGGAGGCCGCGTACGCGCACGCGCTCGTGCCGACCGTCGAGAACAAGGCCGCGGTGTGGGCGCTGCTCACCGGCCCGGACGCGCTGCCCAACTGGCGTAACCGGGCGCTGTTGCAGGGCTTCACCCACGCGGCGCAGGTCGAGCTGACCGCGCCCTACCGGGAGCGGTACTTCGCCACGGTGGACCAGGTGTGGGCGCAGCGCGACAGCGAGCCGGCGCAGGAGTTCGTGCAGCTCGCCTACCCGGCGTACCTGGTCGAGGAGGACACCGTCGCGGCCACCGACGCGTGGCTGGCCCGGGACGGCCGGCCGGCGTCGCTGCGGCGGCTGGTGGCCGAGGGCCGCGACGGCGTGGTCCGTGCGCTGAAGGCCCGGCAGCGGGACGCGCGCAGCGCCTGAACAGGGGTACGGCGGCCGAGGGCCGGCGCGGGTGGCAGCCCGCGCCGGCCCTCGGCCGTTATCGTGTGCGGAGGAGGTGGACGTGATGGCACAGCCGGTCTACGAGTGGCGGCCACCCGAGCGCGACTGGCGAGAGCAGGACCTGTACGACCTGCCCGAGGACGGCAACCGCTACGAAATCATCGACGGGAGCCTGCATGTGACTCCACCTCCGGGGTTCGCTCACCAGGAGCTGGCGGACGATCTGCGCATGGCCCTCCGCCTCGCCGCGCCTCCCGGGTGGCGGGTCATCCGGGAAGCCGGCCTACGCGCACCTGGCAGTAATCTCATTCCAGACATCAGCGTGGTCAAGCCGGACGCCCCCCGCGACGGCCTGTGGCTGCACGCGGCGGACGTGGCGCTGGTGGTGGAGGTGGAGTCGCCGAGCAGCCGGCGGCACGACCGCTTCACCAAGCCATCCGTCTACGCCGAGGCCGGCATCCCGCACTACTGGCGGGTGGAGCGGGGCGAATTCGGGCCGGTGGTCCACCGATACCAGCTGACCAAGGGCGTGCACTACGAATCGCTCGGCACGGTCGGGCCGGATGACCCCGTCCAGCTCGACGAGCCGTGGCCGATGCGCCTGGATCCCTCCGCCTGGCCCCGCTGAGACGACGAGAAAGCCCGGCCCGCGTGAGCGCGGACCGGGCTTCGTCGTGTGTGCGGGCGGATCAGCCCTTGCCGGCGTGGCTGGCGAGCTGGTCGAGGCCCTGGATGATGCCGCCGGCCAGGTCGCCGCCGCCGAAGGAGGCCACCATGGAGAGCGCGGCCAGCTTGGCGTAGGTGTCCGGGATGCGCTTGCGCGCGTACTTGCCGGTGACGATCTCCAGCTGCCGCTGGTTGGGCGACACCGCGATCAGCACCGAGCGGTCCGGCTCGGCGAGCTGGCGGTGCAGCCGCTCGGCGTGTTCCCGGACCGGCTCGTCGAGGCCGCCGACGTAGACCGAGAAGACCAGACCGGTGCCCTGGTCGGCGAGGCGCAGCGCCTCGTCGATGCGGAGCAGCTGGCGGGTCGAGAACGGTCCGTCCAGCACGTCGGGCGGGGTGCCCGTCCCCGTCGTGGGCCGCGCTTCACCAACGGTCACTTGCGCCTCCGGTTCCACCGGCCGGCGCCTCCCGGCCGGCCTGCTCCTGCTTGCGGCTGGTCAACGCCGGCGCCTGTGCCCCGGCGGCCAGCGCCGTGCCGGCCGAGTCGGCCAGTTGCTCCGGGCGGCCCAGGAACCAGACCGGAGTGAAGTCGAAGGGCCGGCCCGGCCGGTAGCGCTTGGCGCCGCCACCGTTGCCGCGGCTGCCGACGGCCGCCAGGGCGGCGATCAGCAGCACCGCGGCGGCCGGGATGCCGACGAAGACCACCAACGTCTCGGTAACAGACAATCCCAACGCCCCCAGGCGGAAAGAGAGACCAGGAATGGTGCGGGTCGGGTGGGCCGGTCAGGACCGGTCGCGCCCCACCTCTGTGATGTTCACGTTAGCGGAGTCGGCGGCCCGCCAGATTGCGGGGTGCTGATCCCATCCGTCACTGGCGTGCTCCAGTTGCGCGGCAGTGGCGAGCAGTGTCGCGTCGTCGCCGTACCGGCCGGTGAGCAGCACTCCGACCGGAAGCCCGTCGGCGGTCCCTCCGACCGGCAACGAAACGGACGGGTCGCCCGTGACGTTGAAGACCGCGCAGTACGGCGAGAAGCGCCGCTGCCCGTCGAAGTCCTCGGCCGGTTCGAGGGCGGCGAACGCGCCCACCGGCGCCTGCGGGCTCGCGAGCGTCGGGCAGAGCAGCAGGTCACAACCGGCGGTACGGCGTACGCCACGGCGTACCTGCGCCTGGAGTTCGCCGAGCGCGGCCGTCAGCCGGGCCGCGCCGAGCGCCTCGCCGCGCTCGCGCAGGAACCGGGTCAGCGGCAGCAGGTCGCCGTCCCGCCCGGCCGGGACCGGGGTGACCGCCAGCGCGTACCAGACGGTCTCGAACAGCGGCCACGCCTCGGGGCCGAGCGGCGCGGGGACGTCGACCACCTCGTGGCCGGCGTCGGTGAGCAGCGCGGCGGCCCGGTCGACGGCGGCGACGCAGTCGGGGTGGACCGGTTCGTCGGCGAGCATCGGCGTGGTGAAGCGGCCGACGCGCAGCCGGCCGGGGCCGGTGACGCGGGCGGTGCGGGTGACGCCGAGGTACCCGCCGGCGGGTGCGGCCGGCGGCAGGTACGGCTCGCCGGGCACCGGGCGGGCGAGTACGTCGAGCAGCGCGGCCACGTCGGCGACGGTACGGCCGATCGGCCCGTTCACCGGTAGCCCGAAGCCGCCGAAGCCGAGCGGCCCGCCGGAGACCATGCCCCGGCTCGGTTTGTAGCCGACCAGGCCGCAGAGTGCGGCCGGGATGCGCAGTGAGCCGCCGCCGTCGGAGCCCTGCGCGACCGGCACGAGTCCGGCGGCGACCGCTGCCGCCGCGCCGCCGCTGGACCCGCCGGCGGTGTACGCGAGGTTCCACGGGTTCCGGGCCGGCGGCGCCACCAGCCCTTCGGAGTAGAGCGAGCAGCCGAGTTCGGAGGTGGTGGTCTTGCCGAGGCTGACCAGGCCGGCGTCGGCCAGGAGGCGGACCACGTCGGCGTCCACCGGCGGGACGAAGTCGGCGAAGGCGGCGGAGCCGAAGGTGGTGCGGACGCCGGCGGTGAGCGTGAGGTCCTTGATCGCGGTCGGCACCCCGTGCAGCGGACCGCGTTCCTCCGCGGCGAGTGCGTCGGCGGCTCGGGCGGCGCTTCGGGCCCGGTCGGCGGTGACGGTGACGAACGCGCCGACGGTGTCGCCGAGCGCGTCGACCCGGCGCAGGTGGTGCTCGACCAGTTCCAGGCTGGACAACTCGCCCCGGCGGATGGCGGCGGCCTGTTCCAGCGCGGTCAGGTCGTGCGGCTCGGCCATGCCGTCCATCCTGCCGGTCCGGCGGCCGGGAGGCCGGGCGACACGTCCGCGAGGGAGGCCGGGGTCCGTGTCCGAGTGCCCCGGCCGGCGGCAGCCGGTCCATATCCGGGTGGCACGACCGGTTCGGGATGGTCCGCCGGGCGGGCGGGGCGCGCAGGATGAGCAGATCGATGCAAGTCGATTTGAGGCAGCCCCCACCACCCCGAGGAGCCCGCCGTGCACCACGCACCCGGCACACCGGCCCGCCCGCCCCGGCTTCCGCGCGTCCTGCGTCCCCTGCTCGCCCTCGCCCTGACCGCCGCCGGCCTCGCCGCCCTGCCGGTGACCCCGGCCGGGGCCGGCGACGGCGGGTCGGCGGCGCTGGCCGCGAACCCCTACGAACGTGGTCCCGCGCCCACCACCGCCTCCATCGAGGCCACCCGCGGCCCGTTCGCGATCGCCCAGACCACCGTCCCCGCGTCAAGCGTCAGCGGCTTCCGCGGCGGCACGATCTACTACCCGACCAGCACCGCCGAGGGCACGTTCGGCGCGGTCGCCGTCGCCCCCGGCTTCACCGCCCGCCAGTCGGCAGTCTCCTGGCTCGGGCCCCGGCTGGCCTCGCAGGGCTTCGTGGTCGTCACCATCGACACCCTCTCCGTCTACGACCAGCCGGCCAGCCGCGGCACCCAGCTCCTGGCCGCCCTGGACTACCTGACCAACACCAGCGCGGTACGTACCCGGATCGACCGCAACCGCCTCGCCGTGATGGGGCACTCGATGGGCGGCGGCGGCAGCCTGTCGGCGGCGAACACCCGGCCCGCGCTCCAGGCGGCGATCCCGCTGACCGGCTGGCACACCACGAAGAACTGGTCGTCGGTCCGCGTGCCGACGCTCGTCATCGGCGCCGAGAACGACTCGGTGGCGCCGGTGTCGTCGCACTCGGAGCCGTTCTACACCAGCCTGCCGGCCACGCTCGACAAGGCGTACCTGGAGTTGAACGCGGCCGGCCACTCGGCGCCGACCGCGCCGAACGTGACGGTCGCGAAATACAGCATCTCCTGGCTCAAGCGGTTCGTCGACGACGACACCCGCTACGAGCAGTTCCTCTGCCCGGCGCCCCGGGGCACCGCGATCGAGGAGTACCGGGACACCTGCCCGCACTCCTGAACCGATCCGGGTGCGGCTGCCGTCGGCAGCCGCACCCGGAGTCCGTCAGCGGCCGAGGAACCGCAGCGCGTTGCCGCCGAGCAGCGCGTCCCGCTGTACGTCGGTGAGGAAGTCCGCCCGGTGCACCACCTGGCCGACCGGCCGCTCCCCCAGCGGGTACGGGTAGTCGCTGCCGAGCAGCACCCGCTCGGCGCCCATGGTGTCCACCAGCAGCCGCAGCGCCGCCGGCTCGAAGACCACCGAGTCGACGTGGAACCGGTCGACGTAGGAGCTGGGCGGCGCGCTGGACGCGCCGCGTACCAGGTCGCCGCGGCGGTGCCAGGCGTTGTCGGCGCGGCCCAGCCAGAACGGGAAGCTGCCGCCGCCGTGCGCGAAGCAGATCCGCAGCGTGTCCGGCACCCGGTCGAACACCCCGCCGAGGATCAGCGCGAGCACCGACAGGTGGGTCTCGGCCGGCATCCCGGTCAGCCAGCGGGCCATCCACCGGTCCAGCCGGGGGCCGCCGGGCATGTCCCACGGATGCACGAACACCGGCGCGCCGACCTCGGCGCAGTGCGTCAGGAACTGCACGACGCCCTCGTCGTCCAGGTCCCGGTCACCGACGTGGTTGCCGATCTCCACGCCGGCGTGCCCGGCCGACAGGCAGCGGTCCAGCTCGGCGCAGGCCGCGTCCGGATCCTGCAACGGCACCTGGCAGAACGGCACCAGCCGGCCGCCGCCCGCAGCGGTGACCTCCAGCGCGAGGTCGTTGAAGATCCGGGCCACCTTGACCGCCTGGCCGGCCGGCCGGTCGTAGCTGAAGAACACCGGGGTGGGCGAGACGACCTGCACGTCCACGCCGTCGGCGTCCATGTCGGCCAGCCGCGCCGGCGCGTCCCAGCACCGCGCCCCGATCGGGCGGAACTCCGTCTCCCCCACCATGATCATGGCGGCGCGCTCGGAGTCCACCCGCAGCCAGGGCCAGCCGGACCCGCCGCACGCCGCGGCGAGGTCCGGCCACCCCTTCGGTACGACGTGCGTGTGCACGTCCACCACCGGCACGCGTCAGCCCTTGCCCGGGTGCAGCGCGCCGCAGTTGTCGCAGATACGGGCCTTCTCGTCGGCGTAGAACGCGGCGAAGACCGGGGGCAGGTCGGCGGCGATGTCGCGGACCTGCAACTCCACCTCGTGCACCTTGTGGTGGCACTCGCCGCAGTACCACTGGAACTTCTCCAGCGTGCCCTCCTCGCGGACCCGCTCGATCACCATGCCGACCGAGCCGGCCTCGGGCCGCTGCGGCGAGTGCGGGGTGTTGCGCGGCAGCATCCACATCTGACCCTCGCGCACGTGCACCGTACGCGGACCCTCGGGTAGCATCAGGTTGATGTGCATGTTGCCCTTGACCTGGTAGAAGAACTCCTCGTACGGGTCGACGTGGAAGTCCGTGCGCTGATTCGGGCCGCCCACCACCATGACGATGAAGTCGTCGCTGCCGGGCAGCATCTCCTTGTTGCCCACCGGAGGCTTGAGCAGGTGCTGGTTCTCGCCGATCCAGCCGGAGAAGCTGAACGGCTCGGCGATCTCACTCACGGGGAACCTCCCGACGGAAGTAGGGCGACGGCCTGCATCTCGATCAGCAGATGCGGGTGCGGAAGCTGGTGCACGGCCACTGTGGTCCGGGTCGGCCCGGTGGCGTCGAAAAACTCCGCCCACACCTCGTTGTAGCCGCCGAAGTCGTTCATGTTGACCAGGTAACTGGTGACCTGCACCAGGTCGCCCAGGTCGGCGCCGACCGAGCGCAGCAGGTCGCGGATGTTCTCGACCACCGCCCGGGTCTGCTCCCGGATGTCCAGGTCGGTGGTGCCGAACTCGTCCACCGACACCCCGGCGAACGTGTTGTCCGGCCGGCGCGACGACGTACCGGAGACGAAGACGAACCCGCCGGCCACCTTGACGTGCGGGAACGCGCCCCGCGGCACGGCCTTCCCGGTCACCACCCGAGCCGTCATGAGAGGGCCTTCAGGGAGGCGGAACCCAGCTTCTCCACCGTGGCGCGGACGTGGGCGCCGGGGCGCAGCGGCACCGCTGCGGTCGCCGCGCCGGCCAGGAACACCCAGCCCTTGCGCAGCCGGACGCCGTGCCGGCCCGCCAGCCGCAGCCCCTCGTCCAGCGCACGGCGCGGGTCGCCGAGGATGGCGGCGGTCGAGCCGACCTGCGCCACCCGCCCGTCGATCTCCAGCAGCACGCCGAGGTTGTCCAGCCCGTCCGGCACCGGCGACCACGGCCCGACCACGAACGCGGCGGCCGAGGTGTTGTCGGCGATCACGTCCGGCAGCGAGAAGGTGAAGTTCGCGTACCGGGAGTCGATCAGTTCGATCGCCGGGGCGACCGCGCGTACCGCCCGGGTGAACGAGCCGACCGGTTCGCCCGGGTCGGGCAGCCGGTCCAGCAGGAACGCCACCTCCGGCTCGACCCGGGGATGGATGAAGTCGCCGACGTCGACGACCCCGCCGTCGGGTACCCGCATCACGTCGGTCAGCCGGCCCCAGATCACCTCGTCCACGCCGACCTGCGCCATCTTGGCCTTGCTGGTGAGCCCCATCTTGAGGCCGACCAGCCGCTCACCCCGGTCGAGGCGGCGCTTGACCAGCGCGGTCTGCACCGCGTACGCGGCGTCGACGTCGAGGCCGGTTTCGGCGGCGAGCTGCGGGATCGCGGTGGCGTCGTCGGCCGCCACGCCCAGCTTCTCCGCGATGCCCGCGATGTCCGGCCCGATCATGGGTTCTCCTTACTCGCCAGGTCCAGTGCCACGTCCACGATCATGTCCTCCTGGCCGCCGACCATCCGGCGACGGCCCAGCTCGACCAGGATCGAGCGGACGTCGACGCCGTACTTGGCCGAGGCCCGCTCGGCGTGGCGCAGGAAGCTGGAGTAGACGCCCGCGTACCCCAGGGAGAGCGTCTCCCGGTCGACCTGGACCGGCCGGTCCTGCAACGGGCGGACCAGGTCGTCGGCGGCGTCCATCAGCGCGAACACGTCGCAGCCGTGCTTCCAGCCGTGCAACTCGGCGACCGCGGCGAAGACCTCCAGCGGCGCATTGCCCGCGCCGGCGCCCATGCCGGCCAGCGACGCGTCCACCCGGACGGTCCGCCCGGACGGCGAGCCGAGCGGGCCGTCGCCGAGGATCCGGCCGTGCTCGACCGCGAGCACGCTGTTCGCCACACCCAGCGACAGGTTGTGGTGCGCGTGGATGCCGATCTGCGTCTCGGGTTCCAGCACCTGCCGGTACGCGTCGACGCGCTGCGCCACGTCCGACATCAGCAGCCGCCCGCCGGAGTCGGTGACGTAGACGCAGTGCGCGCCGTACGACTCCATCAGCTTGGCCTGCGCGGCCAGCCCGGCCGGATCGTTGAGGTGCGACATCATCAGGAACCCGGAGACGTCCATGTCGTTCTCCCGGGCCCAGGCGATGTGCTGGGCGGAGATGTCCGCCTCGGTGCAGTGCGTGGCGATCCGGACGCTGGTCACGCCGAGCGCCTTCGCCGCCTTCAGGTCGGCGATGGTGCCGATGCCCGGCAGCAGCAGCGTCGTCAGCCGCGCGGTGGTCAGCACCTCGGCGGCGGCGGCGATCCAGTCCGCGTCGGCGGCGGCGCCGTGACCGTAGTTGACGCTGGAACCGGCCAGCCCGTCGCCGTGCGCCACCTCGACCGCCGCCACACCGGCCGCGTCGAGCGCGGCGGCGATGGTACGCACCTGGTCGACCGTGTAGCGGTGGGCGACGGCGTGCATGCCGTCACGCAGCGTCACGTCCTGGATGTAGAGGTCGGTCATCGCGCACTCATCTCCCGAAGCGCCACCAGCCGCTCCGCGGTGCGCAGCGCGGCCGACGTCATGATGTCCAGGTTTCCGGCGTACGCGGGCAGGTAGTGCCCGGCGCCGGAGACCTCCAGGAACACCGACACCTGGAGACCGGTGAAGTGCCGGCCCAGCACCGGCGCGTACGAGTCCACCCGGTCGAACTGCACGTCCTGCTTGAGCCGGTAGCCGGGCACGTACTCCTGCACGGCGGCCACCATGTCGGCCACCGAGGCGGCGATCGCGCCCCGGTCGGCGTCGGCGTCCGGGCACAGGCAGTAGACCGTGTCGCGCATCAGCAGCGGCGGGTCGGCCGGGTTCAGCACGATGATGGCCTTGCCGCGCTCGGCGCCGCCGACCACCTCGATGGCGCGGGCGGTGGTCTCGGTGAACTCGTCGATGTTGGCCCGGGTGCCCGGACCGGCCGACTTCGACGCGATCGAGGCGACGATCTCCCCGTACGCGACCGGTGTGACCCGGCCGACCGCGTGCACGATCGGCACGGTGGCCTGCCCGCCGCAGGTCACCATGTTGACGTTCGGCTCGCCCAGGTGCTCGTCGAGGTTCACCGGCGGCACCACGTACGGGCCGATCGCCGCCGGGGTGAGGTCGACGACGGTACGGCCGTGTGCCCGCAGCACCTCGTCGTGACGCTTGTGCGCGCCGGCCGAGGTGGCGTCGAAGACCAGCTGGACATCGGCGAACTCGGGCAGCGCGACCAGCCCGTCGACGCCCTCGGCGGTGGTGGTAACGCCGAGCCGGCGGGCCCGGGCCAGACCGTCCGAGGCCGGATCGATGCCGGCCATCGCCACCATCCGGAGTTCGGTGCCGAGCCGCAGCACCTTGATCATCAGGTCGGTGCCGATGTTGCCCGACCCGAGCACGGCCACACCCGTCGTCGTCATGAGTCCTCCCGGGAGAAGCAGGTACGCACCGAGCCGAGCCCGGAGATGCGGGCCTCGTACGCGGCGCCGGGCGTGACCGGCACCATCGGGCCGAGCGCGCCGGAGAGCACCACGTCACCGGCCTTGAGCGGGTCGCCCGACCGGGCCATGGTCGCGGCCAGCCACTGCAACGCGTGCAGCGGATTACCGAGGCAGGCCGCGCCCGCGCCGACCGAGACCGGCTCACCGGCGTGCTCCAGCACCATGCCGCACAGCCGCAGGTCCACGTCGGCGAGCCGCCGGGGCGCGGTGCCGAGCACGAACAGCCCGCTGGAGGCGTTGTCCGCCACCGTGTCCACGATGGAGATGTCCCAGTCCGCGATCCGCGAGTCGACGATCTCGATGGCCGGCAGCACGTGGTCCACCGCCCGGATCAGGTCGACAGTGGTGACCCGCTCGTCCGGCAGGTCCGCGCCGAGCACGAAGGCGATCTCCGCCTCCACCCGCGGCTGGAGCAACCGGTCGATCGGCACCTCGACGCCGTCGCCGACGGCCATGTCGTCGAAGAGCACCCCGAAGTCGGGCTGGAAGACGCCGAAGCTCTCCTGGACGGTCCGCGACGTCAGGCCGATCTTCGCGCCGACGCGGCGGTGCCCCTTGCCCAGGCGCTGCCGGGTGTAGACCTGCTGCACCTGGTACGCGGCCTCGATGTCGCCCTCGGGCAGCAGCCGGCCGCGCAGCGGCGGGCAGGGCTTCCCGTCCTGCCGGGCCACTGCGAGTTCCCGGTTGGCGGCCTCGATGTCCACGGTCATGGCGGCTCCTCGCTTACGTCGCTGGGGATTCCGGCCATTCTGCCCACGCCCGTTCACGAGAGGTCCACGCAGACGTTCGTCAGCTCGGAGTAGAAGTCGAGCGAGTGCACGCCGCCCTCGCGGCCCACACCCGACGCCTTCACCCCGCCGAACGGGGTGCGCAGGTCGCGCAGGAACCACGTGTTGACCCAGACGATGCCGGCGTCGAGCCGGGCGCCGGCCCGGTGCGCCCGGCCCACGTCCCGCGTCCACACCGTCGCCGCCAGGCCGTAGGCGGTGCCGTTGGCGAGCGCGTACGCCTCGTCCTCGTCGTCGAACGGCGCGACGTGCACCACCGGTCCGAAGATCTCCTCCTGGTTGGTGCGGGCGTCCGCCCCCAGGCCGGTGAGCACCGTCGGCTGCACGTACGCTCCGCCGTCGCGGGCGTCGCCGAAGCGCGGCGCGCCGCCACCGGCGCGGACCTCGGCGCCCTCGGTACGGGCCAGGGCGTAGTGGCCGAGCACCTTGTCCCGGTGGCCGTGCGAGATCAGCGGCATGTTCGCCGTCGCCTCGTCGTCCGGCCAGCCGTACGCCAGTTCGCCGGCACGCTCGGCCAGCCGGGCGGTGAACTCCTCGAACACCGGCCGCTGCACGTAGATGCGCTCGGTGCACAGGCACACCTGACCGCCGTTGGTGAAGCTGGACCGCACCGAACCGGCCACCGCCGCGTCCAGGTCGGCGTCGGCGAACACCAGGCCGGCGTTCTTGCCGCCCAACTCGAAGCTGACCGCCTTCACGCCGTCGGCGGCGGCGCGCATGATCGCGCTGCCGGTCGCCGACTCGCCGGTGAACGTGATCGCGTCCACGCCCGGGTGCCGGGTCAGGTGCTCACCGGCCGATCCGGGGCCGAAGCCGTGCACCAGGTTGAACACGCCGTCGGGCACGCCCGCCGCGGCCATCACCTCGGCCAGCAGCGTGGCCGAGGCGGGAGTCTCCTCGCTGGGCTTGACCACCACGGAGTTGCCGCAGGCCAGGGCCGGGGCGACCTTCCAGGTGAGCAGCAGCAGCGGCAGGTTCCACGGCACGATGACGGCTACCACGCCGACCGGCTTGCGGACCGCGTAGTTCAGCGCCCGGCCCCCGGCCGGGGTGACTGTGGTGAACGACTCGGTGGGCGCGGTGGCCACGATCTCGGCGAAGGCCCGGAAGTTCGCCGCCCCGCGCGGGATGTCGAGCGTACGGGCCTGCGAGATGGCCTTGCCGGTGTCCGCGACCTCGGCGGCGACCAGGTCGTCGAAGCGCCGCTCCAGCTCGTCGGCGACCCGGCGCAGCACCTCGGCGCGGTCCCGCTCCCCCATTAAGCCCCACGGGCCGCGCAGCGCCGACCGGGCCGCCGCTACCGCGTCGTCCACAGTCGACCGCGACGCCTCGACCACCTCGAACACCGGCTCGCCGGTGACCGGGCTGCGCTTGGTGAACCGGCTGCCGGCGTCGACGAACTCACCGCCGACGAAGTTGCGCAGCAGGCCGGGGCCGTGCGGCGCGTGGCCGGTCATCAGCCGGGGATCCCAGAGCGTCATCGCCGCCTCCCCAGCGCCGCGCGGACCCCACCGGCCAGCAGCGCTACCGCGCCGGCCGCGACCGCGCCGACCACCGCGTACTGAGCGCGCACCCGGCGGCGCACCTGCGCGTACGGGGTGGTGGAGAAGGAGACCAGCTCGTACTGGGAGACGTAGCGGCCGGGCAGCGCGCGTTCCAACGCGTGCTCGACCTGCTTGCGGGTGCGGAACACTGGCGAGGCGACCTTGTCCCGCATCTCCACGAAGTTCGCCAGCGCCATCCGGGCGATCGCCTCGGCGTTGTCCTGGCGGCGGTGCTGGAACAGCGGCAGCGCGGCGGCCCACTCGTCGTCGCACTCGTCGAGGCAGCGGTCCAGCTCGACGACGTCCTCGAACGCGCAGTTCGCGCCCTGGCCGTAGAACGGCACGATGGCGTGCGCGGCGTCGCCGATCAGGCCGACCTTCCCGGCCACCTGCCACGGCGTGCAGCGCACCGTGCCGAGCACGCCGACCGGGTTGTGCTGGTAGTCGTCGACCAGGTTCGGCGCGAGCGGAACCAGGTCCGGGTAGTGGGTGGCGAAGAACCGCTCGATCGCGGCCGGGCTGCTCAGCGACGCGAAGCTGCGGGTGCCGTGGGTGGGCCAGAACAGCGTGCAGGTGAAGGAGCGGTCCGGATTCGGCAGCGCGATCATCATCGAGGTGCCGCGCGGCCAGATGTGCAGCGCGCCCGGGTCGAGCGCGAACTCCCCGCCCAGCGGCGGGATGGTCAGCTCCTTGTAGCCGTAGTCGAGGAAGTCCAGGCTCTCGGTCACGCCCCCGTACGCGAGCAGTTGCCCGCGCACCGCGGAGCCGGCGCCGTCGGCGCCGAGGACGACCGAGGCCTCGGCGGTGACCTTGCCCTGCGGGGTCTCGAACGTCATCCCGCCGCCGAGCGGGTCGAGCCCGACCAGCCGGTGGTCGAACGCGACGCGCACGTTCGGCAGCGCGGCGGCGGCGTCGAGCAGCGCGTTGTTCAGCGCGCCCCGGCTGATCGAGTTGATCGCCCGGTCCCCGGAGCCGCTGTACGACTGGAACTCCGGCGCGCCCTCGACCGGGTGGATCATGCGACCGCGCATCGGCAGCGCGTCCGCCTTCACCTCGTCCTCCAGGCCGATGCGCCGCAGCGCGTCCAGGCCACGCTCGGACAGCGCCAGGTTTATCGACCGGCCCCGCTCGACGGTGCCGGTACGCGGGTCGGGCCGCCGCTCGTAGAGGGCCACCGGGTAGCCGCGCCGGGCCAGGTAGCAGGCCAGCAGGCAGCCGGCCAGCCCGGCGCCGACGACAGCGATCTCGTCGCGCTCGGTCAAGACCCCTCCTTCTCGACAGTCGCCGCCAAGGCCTCGGCGACCCGCCAGCAGTCGTGGTACGTGGAGTACAGCGGCACCGGCGCGAACCGGACGATGTCCGGCTCCCGGGCGTCGGCGATCACGCCGTGCTCGTGCCGCAGCCGCTTGGTCAGCTCGTTCGCGCTGCCCACCCCGATCCGCAGGGAGAGCTGACAGCCGCGCCGGGCCGGGTCGCGCGGGGTGACCACTGTCAGCGGGCGGCCGGGCGTCACCTCGTCGAGCAGTTGCTCCAGCCAGGCGGTGAGCCGCAGGCTGCGCTCGCGCAACGCCGGCATGCCGACGGCGTCGAACAGCTCCAGCGACGTGCGCACCGGGCCCATCGCGAAGATCGGCGGGTTGGAGATCTGCCACGCCTCCACTGTGGCCGGCGGCCGGGACACCGGCGTCATCTCGAACCGGGTGGCCGCCTCGGTGCTCCACCAGCCCTCGAAACGCGGGATCGACGGGTCGCCGAGGTGCCGCTCGTGGACGAAGACGCCGCCCAGCGCGCCGGGGCCGGAGTTGAGGTACTTGTACGAGCACCAGGCGGCGAAGTCGACGTCCCAGTCGTGCAGCGCCAGCGGCACGTTGCCCGCGGCGTGCGCGAGGTCCCAGCCGACCACCGCGCCCGCGGCCCGGCCGGCGGCGGTGACGGTGGGGATGTCCATCAGCTCGCCGGTCAGGTAGTTCACGCCGCCGAGCATCAGCAGCGCCACCGTGTGGCCCTCGCGGGCCAGGAAGTCCAGGACGTCCTCGGTGCCGAGCGTGTCGGAGCCGGGACGCGGCCTGAGGCGTACGACAGTGGTGTCCGGGTCCAGGCCGTGGAAGCGGGCCTGGCTGCGCACGGCGTAGCTGTCCGAGGGGAACGCGCTGTCCTCGATGACGATGCGGGTGCGCTCGCCGGCCGGCCGGTAGAAGCTGACCATCAGCAGGTGCAGGTTGACGGTGAGGGAGTTCATCACCACTGTCTCCGCGGGCAGCGCGCCGACCAGACGGGCGGCCGGAGCGGTCAGCAGCTCGTGGTAGGGCAGCCAGGGCCGCTCCGACTCCAGGTGCCCCTCGACGCCGAGGCGGCTCCAGGCGTCCAGGTCGGCGAGAAGTTCGTCCCGGGTCGCCCGGGGCTGGAGGCCGAGCGAGTTGCCGGCCAGGTACGCCGTGTCGGGGTGGCGCCCGCCGTCGGCGGGTGGGATGTGGAACAGGTGCCGGTGGCCGGGGTCCGCGGCGTCGCGGCGGAGGGCTTCGGTCTCGGGGGTGTGCATGCTGTTCTCTCTCGTCACATCGCGGTGCGGGCCGACCACAGCTCCGGGAAGACCACCCGGGCCATGCTGCGCTGCAACCATGCCAGTCCGGCGGAACCACCGCTGCCGACCTTGGCGCCCATGGTGCGCTGGACGGCCTTGACGTGGTTCCAGCGCCAGTCGCCGAACTCCTCGGCGATCTCGGTGAGCGCGTCGCCGAGCAGGCGCAGGTGGTTGTCCGGGCCGTTGTCACCGTAGATCCGGACCCACGCCGCCTCGACCGCCGGGTGCGCCTCGTGCTCGGCGTTCACGTCCCGCGACAGCAGCTCGGCCGGCACGTCGAAGCCCTTGCGGGCCAGCAGCGCCACCACCTCGTCCCAGAGGCTCGGAATGGCGAGCGCGGCGGTCAGCTCGTCGTACACCTCGGTCTGCCTGCGGAACGGGCGGATCAGCGCCCGGTCCCGCAGGCCGAGCAGGAACTCCAGCTGGCGGTACATGGCGGACTGGAAGCCGGAGCCCTCGCCGAGCCGGTCGCGGAAGCGGTTGAAGTCGGCCGGGCTCATCCAGCGCAGGCCGTGCCAGGCGGCGTTGAGGCCCTCCAGGTGCAGGGCGGCGCGGCGCAGCGGGGCCAGCGCCTCCCAGATCCGGTCCTCGCGCAGTTCGCGCTTGGCGTGCCGCAGCTCGTGACAGGTCAGGCCGAAGTACAGCTCCATGATCTGGCTGACCATCAGGAAGGACATCTCGCCCGGGTCGTCGCTGAGCGGCTCCTGAAGCCGGTGCAGCGTGCTGGCCCGTACGTACGCGTCGTACGGCACGCGGTCGGCGAACTCCAGCGTCGGCTCGCCGCCGTTGCGTGCCGCCCGAGCCGCCCGCTCCTGGGGGGTTACCGGGCGCACCGCCGTCGTCTGTTCCACAGTCATTCTCCGTCCGTGCGCGGGGTAGACGTCATGATCCCGCTGTGGGCGGCCGAATGGAATGCCTGTTCAACGGCGGTATGGTGGTCTCACTTCGCGAACCGAAACCATCTCGCGTCGCCGCCTTTACGGAAGGAAGGTCAGCCCGTGGACGACATGGACTGGGCCCTGCTGCGCGAACTCCAGGCCGACGCCCGGCTGTCGTACAGCGAGCTGTCCCGCCGGGTCCACCTGTCGCCGCCCGCCGTCGCCGAGCGGGTACGGCGGCTGGAGGAATCAGGCGTGATCACCGGCTACCACGCCCACGTCGACCTCACCCGGGCCGGGCGCACGGTGCTCGCGCTGATCCGGATGTCCTGCTACGGCGCGCGCTGCATCCTCAACGACCCCGAGGTCACGGGCTGGCCGGAGATCATGGAGATCCACCGGATCACCGGGGACGCGTGCAGCATGCTCAAGGTCGCCGCCGCCGACATGGGCGAGTTCGAGGAGGTCATCGACCGCCTCGCGCCGTACGGGCAGCCGTCCAGCACGATGGTGCTCTCCACCCCGCTGGCCTGGCACCCCGTGGTCAAGGCGCCCCGTTAGCTTCCCCCGCCCCCCGGGAAAGCAGGCGCCGCTGCCCGTCAGTGGTCCGGCGCACCGTCGCGCCGGGAGGGGGGAACCATGCGAGGGCTCCTGTCACATCGTGCGTTGTCGTCCCTGTTGGGCCTGGTCGGCCTGGTGGCGGCGTTCGTCCTGACCACCGCGTCGGCGGCCCGGGCCGGGGAGAACGTGTTCATCGAGGTGACGCCGAACAGCGTCCAGGCCGGTTCCCGGGTCGACCTGCGGGCCGGTTGCGACACCAGCAACAACCGCCAGGCGCAGGTCACCTCGGACGCCTTCGGGCGGGTGGTGCTGCGGCCGGACAACGGCTTCCTCACCGGATCGGTCACCGTGCCCGGCAACAAGGAGCCGGGCGACTACCCGGTGAACCTGGACTGCTCCAACGGCAACACCGCCTCGACCATGCTCACCGTGCTCAACATGGCGCAGCCGAGCAAGGGGCCGGCGACCGGCGGTGGTGGCACCGCGGGTAGCCGGGGTACCGGTTCGCTGCTGCTCGTCGGCGGTCTGGTCGCGGTGGCAGTGGTGGCCGGTGTGAGCGCCCGCCGCAAGACCGGCGGCCGTGCCTGACGAGGGGTGCCGCAATGGCCCGCTCATCGCGCCGCCGGGACCGTACCGGCCCGGCGGCGGACCGCACCCGCCGCGCCGCCGCACGCCCCGGCCGCCGGTCGCCGGAGCGCGCCGCACGGCTCCGGGCCGCGCTGCGGCTGACCGCCGTGGCCGCGCGCCGGTTCGCCCACGTCGCCGGGCACGCGTTCTCGGCCAGCGTCGCCACCACCGATCCGCAGTCCCGGCCGATCAGGGTCCGCGCCGCCGGGACCACCACCCGCCGGTACGCCCCGAGCCGCAGCCCCGGTGTCCCGGTGCTCGTGGTGGCGAGCGTGATGGCGCTGATCGTGGCCATGCTCGGGGTGGAACGGGTGACCGGGGTCAGCGTGCTGCCGGACCGGATCGTCGCCGGACTGCGCCCGCCGCCGAAGAAGTTCCCGGTGCTGCCGGCCAGTCCACCGACCGGCCTGAGCATCGGCAAGCTCGACCTGCGCGCGCCGGTGCACCGGGTCGGCATCGCACCCGACGGCAGCATCGCGGCGCCGGACGTGGAGCGGGCCGGCGAGGTCGGCTGGTACGACCAGGGCCCGACCCCCGGCCAGTACGGGCCCGCGGTGCTCGTCGGGCACGTCGACACCACAAGCGGTCCGGCCGTCTTCCACGGGTTGAAGGAGTTGGACGACGGCGACCGGATCGAGGTGACCCGGGAGGACCGCTCGGTGGCGGTGTTCGAGGTGACGTCGATCGAGCGGTACGGCAAGGAGAAACTGCCGGTGGAGGACGTCTACGGCGACTTCAGCCGCCCCAACCTGCGGCTGATCACCTGCGGCGGACGCTGGGTGGGCGGCGAGACCGGCTACGCGGACAACCTGGTCGTCTACGCCTCGCTGGTCAAGGCGCGCTGAGCGGGCCGGTGCGCGGGCCGGTCAGGCCGCCTCGGTCTCGGGTTCGCGCAGGTCGAGCCAGTCCGCCCAGCGCGGGTCGGGGGCGCGGTGCCCGAGCACCCGCCAGGCGGCTCCCTTGGGCGCGGCCGGCAGGTGGTGCAGCCGCCAGCCCAACTCGGCGGGCGTCTTGTCGCCTTTGGTGTGGTTGCACCGCGCGCACGCGGCGACCACGTTCTCCCAGGCGTGCCGGCCGCCCCGGCTGCGTGGGAAGACGTGATCGATGGTCTCGGCAGGCCCACGGCAGTACGCGCACCGCCACCCGTCGCGGGCGAACACGGCCCGCCGGGACAACCCGATGTGGGTGCGGTACGGCACCCGGACGTAGCGGGTCAGGCGTACCACCGAGGGCACCGGTAACGCGTTGCGCGCGCTGTGCAGGATGCCTTCGCCGTCGGCGACGCAGACCGCCTTGGCGGAGAGGACGAGAATCGCGGCACGACGCACCGACACGACGCACAGGGGCTCGTAGGTGGCGTTGAGAACGAGTGCACCGGAGCCCGCCGTGGGTCGTATGTCAGGCATCGCGCTCACCCTCCCGGTCCAGCCGCTCCCGCCTCGTGCGCGCCGGAACCGCCGGCGCGGACAGCGCGCAACGGCTTCGGCGCCGGCCGGATCACCGACGTCCGTTGCGCCAATAGTCCCTGATCGCGCCCCGGATTGCACGTACTAATCCGGGCTACCCCCGCCGCTAGCGACACTTCGCCGAGGTGGCGGTGTCCGCCGCCCGTCACCGGTGCGGTACGAAAGCAGAGTGAACGTCTCCGACCTGATCTCCGCCGTGCTGGCCGCCGTCTCCGACCGGCGGCCCGACTGCCAGGGCAGCAGCTCATGCGAATGGGTGTACCGAGTGACGAACTCCGCCTGGTTCGCGGAGAGCAGCTACTGGATCCTGCTCAAGCCGCTGCGGGTGGCGCTGATCCTGCTGCTCGCGGTGGCCGCCCGGTGGGCGCTGCACCGGACCATCAACCGGCTGGTGCGGACCACCACCGAGGGCACGGTGCCGACCATGCTCCGCCCGCTGCGCGAGCGGCTCCCCAGCGCCTCGCTCGACCCGGAGCAGTTCGTGCCGGAGCGGCGGCGGCAGCGGGCCGAGGCGATCGGGTCGGTGCTGCGCAGCATGGTCACCGCGTTCGTCTTCGGGATCGCGCTGCTGATGGTGCTCAAGGAGTTCAGCTTCGACCTGGCCCCGCTGCTGGCGAGCGCGGGCATCGCCGGCGTGGCCCTCGGCTTCGGCGCGCAGAGCCTCGTCAAGGACCTGATCGCCGGCCTGTTCATGCTGATCGAGGACCAGTACGGCGTCGGCGACACGGTCGACCTGGGCGAGGCGACCGGCGTGGTCGAGGCGGTGGGGCTGCGGGTCACCACGGTCCGGGACGGCCGCGGCGTGCTCTGGTACATCCGCAACGGCGAGATCGTCCGCGTCGGGAACAAGAGCCAGGGCTGGGCGCTGGTCGTGGTCGACCTGCCGATCGGGTTCGCCGGCACCGAGGACGCCACCGCCGTGCTGCGTACCGCGGCGGCGTCGGTGGCACTGGACCCGGAGCTGGCGTCGAGCATCGTGGAGGAGCCGGAGGTCCTCGGCGTCGAGCAGATGACAGTCGACGGCGCGGTGATCCGTACCGTCGTCAAGACCACCGCGGACGGGCAGTTCGCGGTGGGCCGCGAACTGCGCCGGCGCCTCGCGGAAGCGCTGGAGAACTCGGGGATCGTCGCGCAGATCGCGGCCGCCCGGCTGTTCCCGGGCCTGCCGGTCCAGCCGCCGGCACCGCCCGCGGCCGAGGGTACGGGCACCGGCGGACCCACCTGAGCCGCCGGACGAGCCGGACTATTTTCCGGGGGTCGCGCGCCGCGCGGCCCCTCGGGTATCGTCCGTTCGTTCAGTCGGAGATGCGACGATCAATCCGTTCGCCCTAGCCAGCTGTCAGACGATCGGGCAGAATCCGGTGCACACGCTCCACCGGGGGGCGTGCTCGTGTCCTCGCTGATCGGTTGATCTGACGACGGTTCCCGGTCGGGCCATCACAAGTGGTCGACCAGGAACGATGGAGGCGACGGTGTCCGACGCGCGACCCGCCCGGGAGGGCCCGGCCACCTTCCGGGACGTCTTCGGTCAGTCGGAGTTCCGCGCCATCTTCGCCGCCAACACCCTCTCCTGGGTTGGTGACTACCTGGCCCGCGCCGCGGTCACCGTGCTCGTCCTGCGCGAGACCGACTCGGTCGCGCTCTCCGCCGCCGCGTTCGCCGCCAGCTACCTTCCCTGGCTGGTCGGCGGCCCGCTGCTCTCCGCGCTCGCCGAGCGGCACCGCTACCGGCGCGTCATGGTGGTCTGCGACCTCCTGCGGATGGCGCTGATGGCGCTGGTCGCGATGCCGTGGATGCCGACCTGGTCGGTCTTCGCGCTGATCTTCCTGGCCACGCTCGCGAACCCGCCGAGCCAGGCGGCGCGGTCGGCGCTGATGCCGCACATCCTGACCGGGGACCGGCTGGTCGTGGGCCTGTCCGCATTCACCAGCGCCGGCCAGGCCGCCCAGGTCGTCGGCTACCTGATCGGCGCCACGGTGGCGGCGCTCAACCCGAACACCGCGCTGCTCGTCAACGCCGTGACCTTCGCCGTGTCGGCCGCGCTGGTCCACTTCGGCGTCCGCGAGCGGCCACCGGCGATGACCGAGGTGCACCGCAGTCACCTGCTGCGGGAGACCGTCCAGGGTTTCCGGATCGTCTTCGAGCGGCCGGTGCTGCGCGCCATCGCGGTGCTGGTGTTCAGCGCAATGCTCTTCTCGATCGTCCCGGAGGGCCTGGCCGCCGGCTGGGCCGCCGACCGGACCGACGGCCGGATGGACGCCGGCACCGCCCAAGGGCTGATCATGGCCGCCGTCCCGGTCGGATACATCCTCGGCGGGCTGACCATCAGCCGGCTCGTCGGCCCGGAGCGGCGACTGACCCTGATGCGACCGTTGATGATCATCGCGCCGGCGACACTCGTACCCGCGCTGCTCAACCCGCCACCGGCGGTGGTCGCGCTGCTGGCCGCCGGGTGCGGCTTCGCCGTCGCCGGGCTCGTCCCGGTCGCCAACGGCCTGTTCGTGCAGGCGCTGCCGGACGGATTCCGGGCCCGGGCGTTCGGCGTCATGGCCAGCGGCACGCAGATCATCCAGGGTGCCGCGGTGCTGGCCACGGGCGCCCTCGCCGAGCGCTTCTCGGTCCCGTCGGTGGTCGGGGTGTGGAGCGCCGCCGGAGTGCTGATCATGACCGTGGCGGCTCTCGCGTGGCCCCGGCCGCAGGTGATCCACGAGGCCGTCGAGGCCGCCCGCGCCGAGTCGGCGACCGGCGCCGGCACCCCGCACGCGCCCTCGCACGGCCCCTCGCCCGGTGACCGGAACCGCGAGCACGGCCGGCGCCGGCACGCGGTGACGTGATCCGCGCGGCCCGGCGGGCGGGCGCGGGCGCCGGGCCGCACCTGGCAGGATGGAAGCGTGACTTCCCCAGGCGAGTCGATGACCCTCTTCGAGGCGACCGGCGGTGAACCGGCCTTCCGCAAGCTGGTGGACGAGTTCTACGCCGGCGTCGCGGACGACCCGCTGCTGCGGCCGATGTACCCGGAGGAGGACCTGGGCCCGGCGGCGGACCGGCTGACCCTGTTCCTCATCCAGTACTGGGGCGGCCCGCACACCTACTCGGAGCAGCGCGGGCACCCGCGGCTGCGGATGCGGCACGCCCCGTTCCGGATCGGCGCGGCCGAGCGGGACGCCTGGCTGCGCCACATGCGCCGGGCGGTGGACACGCTCGACCTGCCGCCGCAGCTCGCCGCCGCGCTCTGGGACTACCTGGAGCGGGCCGCCTACTTCATGGTGAACGTGATGGAGGACCCGGCCGCCGGCTGAGCCCGGCTCAGAGCAGGGCGCCCTCGTCGTGCAGCCAGTCGACGAACGTCACGGCGACGGCGGCGCCGCAGTCGAGCGTCTCGACGAGCAGCGCGTCGTGGGCGCCGGCGCCGAGCGGCACCTGCAACTCGGCGTAGATCGGAAGCTGACCGCGCTCGGTCGGGTCACCGATGTACGCCTTGCAGAAGCGCCGGGTGTGGTTCCACTCGTTCACCACGCGATAGGCCCGGTCGGCCCAGTCCGGCGGGACCGTCGCGTGCGGACGGGCCCGCATCACGAGGATCTCGTCCTCCGGGCCCTCCAGCGCGATGAGCACGGCGTGCCGCTCCCACATGGCCAGCAGGTTGCCGCCGCCGTCGGCCAGATAGCGGACGTCGAGCAGGTCGAGCGCGTCGCAGACCCGGCTCAGCGTGACCGGCGCGACGGTGGCCGGCATGTCCGTGAGGACCGGCCGCTCGGGTGGCGCCGCGTCGTCCCCCGGCTGGCGAGGGGTCGGTGGGCCGACCCGGATGGTGTCATCCACTGTGGTCCCGCTTCGAGTCTCCGGCTCCCCGCCAGCGGCGGGACCAGGGCGCCATGACCACCACGGCATCGCTCGCGCACCTCACTCCCCAGCGGATCCGGACGCCTACGGTGCGTTGGATCCGAGGATGGACGGTACCCGGACAGGCGGCGTGAGGCACCCCCCCAACGACCGCCCCAACCCGGAAGGACGAAGTGGGGTCATCCGTTCGGGTGATCCGGCGTCGGCCTGAGTGCAAGATCGGAAACGGTACGCGACCAGGCCGCCCCGAACGGTCCGACGAGCCCGACCCATCGGCCGGCCGTCCGCACCTGAACGTCGTCCGCGCCGGAGCTGAGAAAACCCATCCGGACCAGGGCCTGCACCAGCCGCTGCGACACCTCCACCGGGGCGCGCGGCGCCTCGTCCGGGGTCACCACCACGGCGACGTGGTCCAGCAGTGCGTCCCGCAGCATCCGCTGCCCGACCGCGCGGCCCGCCACGCCGCGCGTGGCCGCCTCGCGCAACGTCCCGGCCGCCGCCTCCGCGATCCGGCGCAGCTCGGCGCCGGGCAGCGCCTCCACCGCCCGGCTCGCCGCCGGCGGGAGCTGCCACCGCCAGCCGTCGTCCCGGCGTACCGGAAGCGCGGCGCCGCCGGCCGAGAGTTCGGCCAGCAGCTCCCCCGCGGCGACCGTGGCGTCCCCGGGAGCGGCGCCCGGCACGGTGCGGACCACGAGCACACCCCACGGCAGCCGCGCCCAGAGGGCGGTCCGGCCCGCGCCCGGCACCGGCCGCAGCCGGACCAGAGTGGCCGGGTCGAACCGGACCAGCCGGGCCAGGAAGGCCCCGGCGTCGGCCGTCCCGGTCAACCCGTGCCCGGTCATGCGCTCAGCCCCGGCGCGTAGCCGAGCAGGAACGCCCGTTCCTCCGGCGAGATCCGGCGCGGGCGTTGCGCCGTCAGGTCGAACGGCACCAGCAGCGACCGGGCGGTCCCGGCCAGCGTGTCGCCGTCGTACAGCTCGTACGAGACCGAGAAGTAGGCGGCCTTGATCTGGTCCACCCACAGCTCGATCCGCACCGTCGGGGCGGCCTCCGCGCTGGCCCGGCCGAGCGCGTAGTCGACCGGGCGCAGGTAGTCGACCTCGTGCCGGCGGATGACCACACCGTCGGCGAACGAGCCCACTCCCCACGCCCGGCCGCCGGCGAACATCATCGCCACCCGGGCCTCCTCGTAGAGCGTGAGGAAGCGGGCGTTGTTGACGTGGCCGTACGCGTCCAGGTCGGACCAGCGCAGCGCGCAGTGGTAGACGAACCGCTCAGACAAGGGTCGGCACCGGTCAGTCGCGGGTGAGCTTGCGGTAGGTCACCCGGTGCGGCCGGGCGGCCTCCGCGCCGAGCCGGTCGACCTTGTTCTTCTCGTACGCCTCGAAGTTGCCCTCGAACCAGAACCACTTGGCCGGGTTCTGGTCGTCGCCCTCCCAGGCCAGGATGTGTGTGGCGACCCGGTCCAGGAACATCCGGTCGTGGGAGATGACCACGGCGCAGCCGGGGAACTCCAGCAGCGCGTTCTCCAGGCTGGACAGCGTCTCCACGTCCAGGTCGTTCGTCGGCTCGTCGAGCAGGATCACGTTGCCGCCGATCTTCAGCGTCAGCGCCAGGTTGAGCCGGTTGCGCTCGCCGCCGGAGAGCACCTTCGTCGGTTTCTGCTGGTCCGGCCCCTTGAAGCCGAACGCGGCGATGTACGCCCGGGACGGCATCTCGACCTTGCCCACCATGAGGTGGTCCAGACCGTCGGAGACGACCTCCCAGACGGTCTTGTCGCCGTCGAGGCCCTGCCGGTTCTGGTCGACGTACGACAGCGAGACGGTCTCGCCGACCCGGACCGAGCCGCTGGTCGACTGCTCCAGCCCGACGATGGTCTTGAACAGCGTGGTCTTGCCGACGCCGTTGGGGCCGATGATGCCGACGATGCCGTTGCGGGGCAGCGAGAACGACAGGCCGTCGATCAGCACCCGGTCGCCGAACGCCTTGGTCAGGTTCTGCGCCTCGATGACCGTGTTGCCCAGACGCGGGCCCGGCGGGATCTGGATCTCCTCGAAGTCCAGCTTCCGGGTCTTCTCCGCCTCGGCGGCCATCTCGTCGTAGCGGTCCAGGCGGGCCTTGGACTTGGTCTGCCGCGCCTTGGCGTTCGAGCGGACCCACTCCAGTTCGTCGGAGAGGCGCTTGCGCATCTTGGCGTCGCGGCGTCCCTCGACGGAGAGCCGGGCGGCCTTCTTCTCCAGGTAGGTGGAGTAGTTGCCCTCGTAGGGGTAGGCCCGGCCGCGGTCCAGCTCCAGGATCCAGTTGGCCACGTTGTCCAGGAAGTACCGGTCGTGCGTGATCGCCAGGACGGTGCCTGCGTACTTGGCCAGGTGCTGCTCCAGCCACTGCACGCTCTCCGCGTCCAGGTGGTTGGTGGGCTCGTCGAGCAGCAGCAGGTCCGGCGCTTCCAGCAGCAGCTTGCACAGCGCCACCCGGCGGCGCTCACCACCGGAGAGCTTGGTGACGTCGGCGTCCGGCGGCGGGCAGCGCAGCGCGTCCATGGCGAGTTCGAGCTTGGAGTCGATGTCCCACGCGTCGGCCGCGTCCAGGTCCTCCTGGAGCTTGCCCATCTCCTCCATCAGCTCGTCGGAGTAGTCGGTGGCCATCTGCTCGGCGATCTTGTTGAACCGCTCCAGCTTGGCCTTGGTCTCGGCCACCGCCTCCTCGACATTGCCGAGGACCGTCTTCTCCTCGTTGAGCGGAGGCTCCTGCGCGAGCATGCCGACCGAGTAGCCGGGCATGAGCCGGGCCTCGCCGTTGCTCGGCCGGTCCAGCCCTGCCATGATCTTGAGGAGGCTGGACTTACCGGCGCCGTTCGGACCGACCACCCCGATCTTGACACCCGGCAGGAAGTTCAGCGTCACGTTGTCGAGCACGACCTTGTCGCCGTGCGCCTTGCGCGCCTTGTCCAGGACGTAGATGAACTGGGCCACGGTGCGGGCTACCTCCGTCGGTTGCGATCGCGGGCTTGTCGGGTGCGGGGCGCGGGCGCTGTCTGCGCCTGCCGCCGCCGGCCGGGAGCCGGCCGCGCGCACGCCGCCGTCAATCCTGACAGGTACGGACCGCCACGCCCACATCACCCCACCCCAGGGGTACGGCGGCGAGCCGCGTTGCCGACACCGGTACTACTCGCTAACGTCTGCAGTATGACCAAGAAGATCGCCATCAGCGTCCCCGACGACGTGGCCGAACGACTGGCCCAGGAGCCGAACGTCTCCGCGTTCGTCACCGAGAGCGTGCGGCAGCGGATGGCGGGAGAGCGCACCCGGCGCGCGCTCCGGCAGGTCGGCTTCCGGCTGTCCGACGGCGGGCTCGCCGACGCGAGCCACGCGCTCGACGAGGCCCAGGCGAAGATCACCCCGGAACTGCGCGCCCGGGCCGCCACGCTGCTGAGCGAGTCGTCACGTGGACGGCTGACCCGTGACTGACGCGGGGCTGGTGCTCGACACCGCCTGCCTGCTGGCCTACGCGGAAGGCACCGAGGCGGTCGGGGAGCAGATCGCGTCGGTCGCGGACCGGGGGCAGACGGTGATCGTGCCGGCGCTGTGTCTCGCCGAGGCGTACCGGCACGTGGCCGTAGACGGCTGGCGCCTGCTGGACATCCTCGGCGATCTCGACCACGTGGTCGTCACCGCCGTGGCACACGACATGTGCATGTTCCTCGGCGGCTGGTCACGCACGCTCCTGAGCATGGACCTCGCCCAGGTGGCGCTGGAGGCCGCACGGGCCACCACACCGATCATGAGCGACCGGCGGGAACTGCTCGGTGAGGTGCTTCCCAAGGAGTGGCCGATCATCGACCTCTGAGCCACCGGTGTCGACAAGATCACGCGATGGGTTCGGCGGTTCTGGGACGGGTAGGTAACTCCGGCACGGGGGATCAGACGCCGCAGCTACGCTCAGTACGCTCATCGCGGTGGACCCGTCAGTACCCGGAGGTGGCCGATCGTGACCGTCCGTAGCTCCTTTGTCGTAGTGGCCAACCGCCTGCCCGTCGACGAGGTGAGCACACCCGAGGGCCGGCAGTGGCGGCGCAGCCCCGGCGGGCTGGTGACCGCCCTGCACCCGGTGCTGGCCGAGCACAAGGGCACCTGGGTGGGGTGGGCCGGTGGCACCGGCGCCGCGCCCGAGCCGTTCGACCTGGAGGGCATCCGGCTGCACCCGGTGCCGCTGAGCGCCGAGGAACTGGAGCGCTACTACGAGGGCCAGTCGAACGCGACGATCTGGCCGCTCTACCACGACGCGGTGGAGACGCCCGCCTACAAGCGGCGCTGGCGCGAGGCGTACCGGTTGGTGAACGCCCGGTTCGCGGAGGCCGCGGCGGACGTGGCGGCCGAGGGCGCGACGGTCTGGGTGCAGGACTACCAGCTCCAGCTCGTGCCGGCGATGCTCCGGGAGCTGCGGCCGGACCTGCGGATCGGCTTCTTCCTGCACATCCCGTTCCCGCCGATCGAGCTGTTCATGCAGATGCCGTTCCGCACCGAGATCCTGCGTGGACTGCTCGGCGCGGACCTGGTCGGCTTCCAGCAGCGGTTGGCGGCGCAGAACTTCGTCCGGCTGGCCCGGCACCTGCTCGGCCTGCGCTACGAGGGCCAGATGATCCAGGTCGACGGCCGGCAGGTGAAGGCCGGCGCGTTCCCCATCTCCATCGACACCAGGGAAATGGAGCGGCTGGCTGAGGATCCGGCGATCCAGGCCCGAGCCAAGCAGATCCGCGAGGAACTGGGCAACCCGAAGACGATCATCCTGGGTGTCGACCGGCTCGACTACACCAAGGGCATCGAACTCCGGCTGAAGGCCTTCCGGGAACTCCTCGCTGACGGAAAGTTGACAGTTCCGGACGCGGTTATGGTGCAGGTCGCCACGCCCAGCCGCGAGCGCGTGGAGCACTACCAGGCACTTCGGGTGAAGGTGGAACGCGAAGTTGGCCGGATCAATGGTGAATTCGGCCGGGTCGGCGTGCCTGCCGTGCATTACCTGCATCAGTCGTACAGTCGCTCCGAACTGGCCGCGATGTACGTCGCGGCCGACGTGATGATGGTGACCCCGCTGCGAGACGGAATGAATCTGGTGGCCAAGGAGTACGTCGCATCGCGCGCCGACCAGGGCGGCGCGCTCGTGCTCAGTGAGTTCGCCGGCGCCGCGACAGAGCTGCGCCAGGCGTTCCTGTGTAATCCGCACGACCCGGACGCGGTGAAGGACGCGTTGCTACGGGCCGTGCATGTCGAAAAGCCCGAAGCCCGCCGCCGGATGCGCGTCATGCAGCGCCATCTGCGCAGTCACGACGTGGGCCACTGGGCCAAGTCGTTCCTCAGCGAGCTCGGCGTGCCCGATACGGAGGCCGCGTGACCTCGCCCGCCCCCGCCGCCCACGGCGGCGTGCTGGATCCCGACCTGCGCGCCGCCATCGGCCGTATCGCCCGGGTTCCGCAACTCCTTGTCGCCTGCGACTACGACGGCACGCTGGCGCCGATCGTGGAGGACCCCAGCAAGGCCGTGCCGCTGCCCGAGTCGGTGGCGGCCGTACGCGCGCTGGCCGCGCTGCCGCAGACGAGCGTCGCCGTCGTATCCGGCCGCGCGCTGCGCGACCTGGCCACGCTCTCCCGGCTGCCCAGCGAGGTGCACCTCGTCGGCAGCCACGGCTCCGAGTTCGACATCGGCTTCGTCGAGCGGCTCACCCCCGAGCTGATCGCCGTCCGGCACCGGCTCCGCGAGGCACTGCGCGAGATCGCCGCCGAGCACCCGGGCATCCGCCTGGAACGCAAGCCGGCCAGCGTCGCCGTGCACACCCGCGGTGTCGACCCGCACGTCGCCGCCCGAGCCGTCGAGGCGGTCCGCAACGGCCCCGCGACCTGGGAGGACGTGACAGTCACCCAGGGCAAGGAGGTCATCGAGCTGTCGGTGGTCGTCACCAACAAGGGCACCGCCGTCGACCAGCTCCGCACCCAGCTCGCCGCGAGCGCGGTCCTGTTCATCGGCGACGACGTCACCGATGAGAACGCCTTCGGCAACCTGACCGGTCCGGACGTCGGCATCAAGATCGGTCCCGGGGAGACCCGGGCCGACTACCGGGTGGCCGAGCCGATCGAGGCGGCCCGCGCGCTGGGGCTGCTGCTGGAGACGCGGCGGCACTGGCTGTTCGGCGAGCGGGCGGTGCCGATCGAGCGGCACTCGATGCTCGCCAACGGCCGTACCGTCGCGCTCGTCACGCCGGAAGCCAAGATCACCTGGCTGTGCCACCCGAAGCCGGACTCGGCGGCGATCTTCGCCGACCTGGTCGGCGGCAGCCCGGCCGGGCACTTCACCGTCGGGCCGGAGCGCGGCGGCATCCCGCTGGGCCAGCGCTACCGCAGCAACACCATGACCGTCGAGACCCGCTGGTCCGGCCTGACCGTGACCGACTGGCTCGATCTGCCGGTGCGGGAGACCACGCCGGACGACCCGGCCGTGGTCAGCGGCGACTCGACACTGGTCCGGGTGCTCGGCGGCACCGGGCGGGCCCGAATCGAGTTCGCGCCGCGTCCCGAGTTCGGTCAGGTGGCGGTGCAGCTCCAGCCGCTCGACGACGGGCTGCTGGTGCTCGGCTCCAACGAGCCGGTCGCGCTGCACTCCCCCGGCGTCGAGTGGGAGGTCACGAACGACGCCGGGTACGAAACCGCGAAGGCGGTGGTCGACCTGTCGGCGGCCGGCGGCCAGGTGGTGCTGGAGCTGCGCTTCGGCACGCAGAGCCTGGAGCCGCACCGGCTGCCGCTGCACGAGCGGCAGGCCGCCGCCGAGCAGCCCTGGAAGGACTGGGTGGCCTCGCTGCGGCTGCCCGCCACCGCCCGGGACCTGGTCGCCCGCAGCGCGCTGACGCTGCGCGGGCTCTGCCACGAGCCGACCGGCTCGATCCTCGCCGCGGCCACCACGTCACTGCCGGAGGAACTGGGCGGTGTCCGCAACTGGGACTACCGCTACTGCTGGCTGCGGGACGCCGCGATGACCGCCCGCGCGCTTGTCGACCTCGGCTCGACCGAGGAGGCCGAAGGGCTGCTGCGCTGGATCGACGGCGTGGTCGAGCGCACCGGTGGGCACCCGGAGCGGCTGCACCCGCTCTACACGGTGGACGGCTTCGAGCTGGGCGCCGAGGCGGTCATCGACACGCTGCCCGGCTACGCCGGCTCCCGGCCGGTACGGGTCGGCAACCTCGCCAACCACCAGCTCCAGCTCGACGTCTTCGGCCCGGTCGCGGACCTGATCGCGGCGGTGGTCGACGCCCGTGGCTCGATCCGCGACGACGAGTGGCGGGTGCTGGAGAACATGGTCGAGGCGGTACGCCGCCGCTGGCACGAGCCCGACCACGGCATCTGGGAGGCCCGCCTTCCCCCGCGGCACCACGTCTTCTCCAAGGTCATGCTCTGGATGACAGTGGACCGGGCGCTGCACGTCGTACGCCGGCACGGCGGCGAGGACCGGCCGGAGTGGGTCGACCTGCGCGACCGGATCGCCTCGAACGTGCTTGAGCACGGCTGGCACCCGGAGGCCGAGGCGTACAGCGTCGCCTACGGCTACGAGGAGATGGACGCCTCGTCGCTGTGGATCGGCATCTCCGGGCTGCTCGCCGGGGACGACCCGCGTTTCCTCTCCACCGTCCTCAAGATCGAGGCGGAGCTGCGCAGCGGTCCGGTCGTCTACCGGTACCACTGGGACGACGGCCTGCCTGGCCGGGAGGGCGGCTTCCACATCTGCACGTCGTGGCTGATCGAGGCGTACCTGCGCACCGGCCGCCGCAGCGATGCCGAGGAGCTGTTCACCCAGATGGTCGACACGGCCGGGCCGACCGGGCTACTGCCGGAGCAGTACGACCCGCTGGCCGAGCGCGGGCTGGGCAACCACCCGCAGGCCTACAGCCACCTCGGCCTGATCCGCTGCGCCCTGCTGCTGGAGAACATGCTCAAGCAGTGACCTGACGCGACGCCCCGGACGGCGGCGGGAGACCTCCCGGTCCCCCGCCGCCGTCCACGTCCACGCCCCGCCCGCCTCGGCGATCAGGCGAGGATGGTGGGGGTCAGGGTGTGAACGACGCCGCCGACCACCACGATCGCGGGTGGGCGTAGCGCGGCAGCCTCCACGTCGGCGGCCACAGTGCCCAGCGTGGAGCGCAGTGTGCGCTGAGCGGCTGTGGTGCCCTCCTGGATGACCGCGGCGGGAGTGTCAGCCGGTCTGCCGTTCGCGATCAGGGTGGCGCTGATCGCGGCGAGGTTCTTCAGACCCATCAGGATCACCAGCGTGCCACGCAACCCGGCCAGGGCCTCCCAGCGGACGAGCGACGCGGGCGCGTCGGGCGCGAGGTGCCCGGACACCACAGTGAACTCGTGCGCCACGCCCCGGTGCGTCACCGGCACCCCGGCCACCTCCGGCACGGCGATCGCGCTCGTCACGCCGGGCACCACAGTCACCGGCACGCCCGCCTCGGCGCAGGCCAGCAGTTCCTCGCCGCCGCGCCCGAAGACGTACGGGTCGCCGCCCTTCAGCCGCACCACCACCTTGCCGGCCCGGGCCCGGTCGACCAGGATCCGGTTGATCTCCTCCTGGGCGCGCGACGGCCCGTACGGAATCTTGGAGGCGTCGACCAGCTCGACGTCCGGGCGCAGCTCGTCCAGGAGCAGACCGGGCACGAGCCGGTCGGCCACGACCACCTCGGCCTCGGTGAGCAGCCGCCACCCCTTCACGGTGATCAGCTCCGGGTCGCCCGGCCCGGCGCCGACGAGCGCGACGCGCCCGCCGGTGTTAAGAGGGGCCCCTTCCTCTACCGCAGGCGTTAACAGGGGGCCCTTCCTTCCGAGCAGGGCACGGATGGCGTCTCGGGTCGCCATCGCTCGGCGGGGGTCGCCGCCGCCGAGGACCGCAACGGTGACCGGGCCGTGCCGGGTCACCGCCGGGGTCCACGCGCTGGCCGCCGTCCGGTCGTCGGCGCGGACGCAGAAGATCCGCCGCTCGGCCGCGGCGGCGCTGACCGCAGCGGCGGCGGCCCGGTCGTCCACCGCCACCTGGACCAGCCACGCGCCGTCCAGGTCGCCGGGGGCGAACCGGCGCGGCTCCCAGTGCAGCCGCCCGGCGTCGACGTGCGCGCGCAGCGCCGGAGTCAGTTCGGGCGACACCAGCAGCACGTCCGCGCCGGCGTCGAGCAGCGCGGGCACCCGCCGGGTGGCGACCGCTCCGCCGCCCACGACCACCACGCGCCGCCCGCCCAGCCGCAACCCCAGGGGGTACGGGCTCGGCGGCGTCGGCCCGGCCGGCTCGGTCACTTCTCCGCCACCCCGGCGGAGTCGAACGTCGCCACCTCGTGCAGTACCCGGACCGCACCGGTGACGACGGGCAGGGCGAGCAGTGCCCCGGTGCCCTCGCCGAGCCGCAGCCCCAGGTCGATCAGCGGCTCCAGGCCGAGGTGCCGCAGCGCCGCCGTGGCGCCGGGCTCGGCGCTGCGGTGCCCGGCGACCATGGCGCCCACGGAGTCCGGCGCGAACGCGGCGGCGGCGAGCGCGGCGCTCACCGCGATCACGCCGTCGAGCAGCACCGGCACCCGGCGGGCGGCGGCACCGAGGATCAGGCCGGTCAACGCGGCGTGCTCCAGCCCGCCGACTGTGGCCAGCACGCCCAGCGGGTCGGCCGGGTCGGGCTCGTGCCGGGCCAGCGCGGCACTCACCACCGCCACCTTGCGGGCGTACGTCTCGTCGTCGACTCCGGTGCCCCGGCCGGTGGCCGCCTCCGCGTCCACGCCGCCGAACGCGGCGACGAGCGTGGCGGACGGGGTGGTGTTGCCGATGCCCATGTCGCCGGTGAGCAGGATGCCCGCCCCGGCGTCGATCAGTTCGCCGGCGACCCGGATGCCGGTCTCGACAGCCACGCGGGCCTCGTCCCGGGTCATCGCGGCGGTGACCGTCATGTCGCGGGTGCCGGGGCGTACGTTGGCGGCCACCAGGCGCGGCCCGGTCGGGTCACCGGGGCCCTCGGCGCCGGCGCCGGGGATCGGGGTGGCCACGCCGACGTCCACCACGGTGACCGAGGCGCCGGCCTGGCGGGCGAACGCGTTGACCACCGCGCCGCCGGCGAGGAAGTTGGCGATCATCTGGGCGGTGACCTCCTGCGGCCACGGGGTCACGCCCTGGGCGTGCACGCCGTGGTCACCGGCGAAGATCGCCACCGCGGCCGGCTCGGGCAGCGGCGGCGGGCAGGCGCCGGCCAGCCCGGCAAGGCGTACCGAGAGCGGCTCCAGGGCGCCGAGCGAGCCGGCGGGCTTGGTCAGCCGCCCCTGCAACTCGCGGGCCGCCGCCATGGCGGCCTCGTCCAGCGGCCGGATCGCCGCGACTGTGGACTCCAGCATCATGCCTCCAGGATCCGTGCCAGCGTCTCGATGAACGCGTCGGTGGTGCCCCGGTCGCGTACGGCGATCCGGAGCCAGTCCGGGCCGAGCCCGGGGAACGTGTCGCCCCGGCGTACCGCCCAGCCGTGCGCGCGCAGCCGCTCGCGTACCTCGGCGGCGCCGGCGGTGTGGATCAGGACGAAGGCGGCGGCCGGGCGGCCCGCCACGCGTACCCCCGGCAGGCCGGACAGGCGGGCCACCAGGTGGTCGCGGTCGGCGGCGAGTTCGGCGGCGATGGCGCGTTCGGCAGCGACGGCGGCCGGTGCGGCGCAGGCGGTGGCGGCGGCGAGCGCCGGGGTGGAGACCGCCCAGAGCGGCTGCGCGGCGGCGAACCGGGCCAGCAGCGCGGCGTCGCCGAGCAGGTAGCCGATCCGCAGCCCGGCCAGGCCCCAGGTCTTGGTGAGGCTGCGCACCACCACGAGGCCGGGCAGGTCGCGGCGGGCGGCGAGCGACTCGGGCTCGCCGTCGGCGCCGGGCGCGGCGGTGCTGTCGGCGAACGCCTCGTCGACCACGAGCACCCGGCCGGGACGGGCCAGTGCGGCGATCGTGTCCGCCGGGTGCAGGACCGAGGTGGGGTTCGTGGGGTTGCCGATCATGACCAGGTCGGCGTCGTCGGGGACGCGGGCCGGGTCGAGGCGGAAGCCGTCGGCCGGGTCGAGCAGCGCCCGGTCCACCCGGTGCCCGGCGGCCCGCAGCGCCGCCTCCGGCTCGGTGAACTGCGGGTGCACCACCACGGGGTGGCGGGCGCCGGTCAGCGCGCGGGCGATCAGGACGAAACCCTCGGCCGCACCGGCGGTGAGGAGTACCTCCTCCGGGGGTCGCCCGTGCCGGTGAGCGACGGCGGCGCGGGCCGGTGCCGGGTCCGGGTACGCCGCCAGGTCGCCCAGCGCGGCGGTGATCGGGTCGGCAAGCCAGTCCGGCATCGGGGCGCGGCGCACGTTCACCGCCAGGTCCACCAGGCCGGGAGTGGCCTCGGCGTCCCCGTGGTGGCCCAGGTCGGGCTCGTGGAGCGCGGCGGCGCTCCCGGTCGGTGCTGCGGGCATGTCCGCGATCCTGCCGGGTAGCCGCCGCCCGGGACAGCGCATCCCGGCGTGGGTCGCGTCACGGTCCGCCAGTTTATGAGTTCTTCTCATTTCCGAATCGGAAATGTCATAGCTTGGCCCCGTGAGCAGTCGTCCCCTTGCTTCCGCTGGCCGTCTCGTTCCCCTTCTCCGCGCCGGGCTGATCGCCGGCATCGTGGTCGCCGCCGCCCTGTATCCGCTGGTCGCAGTCACCGGCATCGGGGCCAAGGCCACCGCGCACGCGATCGAACAGAAGACGAACATCCTCAAGACCGCGCTACCGGCCGAGACCTCGTACGTCTACGCGCCGGACGGCAAGACCGTTCTGACGATGTTCTACGAGGAGTACCGGCAGTACACCAAGATCGAGAACATGTCGCCGAACATCCAGCAGGCGATCGTCGCCGCCGAGGACAACCGCTTCTACCAGCACCACGGCGTCGACCCGAAGGGCGTGGCGCGTGCTTTCGTATCGAACGCCCGATCCGGCGGCGTCTCCCAGGGCGCCTCGACGATCACCATGCAGTACGTGCGGATGGCGCTGCGGGACAGCGCGACCACACCCAGGGAGGTCCAGGAGGCGACGCAGCAGACCAGCCTGCGCAAGGTCAGGGAGATGCGCATGGCGCTGGACATCGAGAAGCACCTGAGCAAGGACCAGATCATGGAGCGCTACCTCAACTCGGCCTACTTCGGTCACCGCGCGTACGGGATCTACGCCGCCTCGCAGATCTTCTTCTCCAAGACCCCGGCCACGCTCACCCCGGTCGAGGCGGCCACGCTGGCCGGGCTGGTGAAGTCACCGTCGGAGTACGACCCGATCACCTCGGACCAGAAGGACGCCACCGGCCGCCGCAACTACGTGCTGGACAACATGGCCCGCCTCGGCTACCTGTCGCCCGACGCGGCCGCGGCGGCCAAGGGCCAGCCGATCAAGCTGAAGCTGACCACCCCGCCCAACGACTGCGCCGCGATCGACGGTGGGCACCGCAGCTGGGGCTTCTACTGCGACTACCTGAAGAACTGGTGGAGTTCCCAGCCCGCGTTCGGCGAGAACCGGCTGGAACGGATGGACAAGCTGCGCCGCGGCGGCTACCGGATCGTGCTCGCGCTCGACCCGAAGACCCAGGCGGCGGCGGAGAAGAACGTCGGCGCCAAGGACAACACCGGCAGCCCGTTCGCCAACGGGATCGTGGTCGCCGAGCCCGGCACCGGGCGGATCAAGGCGATGGCGGTGAACCGGAACTACTCGCTGGACCTGGCCGAGAACCCGAACAGCTCGAACCCGGAGGCCGGCCCGAAGGTCAAGGCGAACTATCCGAACACGGTGGCGCCGCTGCTCGGCGGCGGGGTGCTCCCGGGCTACCAGGCCGGTTCGACGTTCAAGATGTTCCCGATGCTCGCCGCGCTCAACGCCGGGATGCCGCTGTCCACCGCGTACGACTCGCCGCACACGTACAAGTCGGCCGTCTACGACGGCTGGGCGCCGTCCAACGCCAGCGGCGCGATGACCGGCCGGCAGACCATGTGGTCCGGGTTCGGCAAGTCGGTGAACACCTACTTCGTCCAGTTGGAGGAGAAGATCGGCGCGGACGCCGGGGTGCGCCTGGCCGAGCAGCTGGGGCTGCGCTGGCGTACCGACGTGGACAAGGAGCAGGCGTCGCCGGGGAAGGCGAAGAAGTGGGGCGCGTTCACGCTCGGCGTCTCCGACGCCACCCCGCTGGAGATGGCGAACGCGTACGCCGCGATCGCCGCCGACGGACGCTACTGCGAGGCCATCCCGGTCAACTCGATCATGAACCGGGACGGCACGCCCGCCACGTACACCACGCCCGGCGGGGTGCAACGGGAGGTCGCCAAGCCCCGGTGCCGGCAGGTGGTGAACGCCGACGCGGCCCGGGCCGCCACCGACGCGGCGCGCTGCCCGACCGGCGACACCCCGGCCAAGGGGAGCTGCGGCGGCTGGTCGACCGCCGACAGCGTGCGGGGTACGGTCGGCCGCCCGGTCGCCGGCAAGACGGGTACGACCGACAGCACCCGGTCCGCGTGGTTCGTCGGCTACACGCCGGAACTGGCGGCGGCGAGCTTCATCGCCGATCCGGACAACCCGTTCAACGCGGTGGGGGACGGGCAGGCCCAGATCCCGGTGAACGCGGTGGCGCGGACCTTGCGGGATTCCCTGAAGGGCCAGCCCACCCGGCAGTTCACGCCACCCTCGGACCAGATAGTCGGCTGACCCCTCTGTTCCGCCCGGGGGTGCGCCCGGGTAGTTGATCAAGGAGTTCGCGTCAGGGATCCCCCGACGTGAACTCCTTGATCGATGTCGGGAGCGGACGGCGGTCAGCGGAGGTCGGCGGCCACGAAGGACCACAGCTCCAGGTCGACCCGGACGCCGCGGCGAGATGCCGCACGCCGATGCGCGGGGTGGAGACGATGAACGCCGGGAACCGGCGTACCGCCACCTGCCCGATCACGCCGGTGCCCCCGCCGGCGCCAGCGCGGCGGCCACCAGCCGGGCCGCGATGTCCGGATGCGCGGCCCAGTGCGGCACGAGCTGCGAGGCGTGCACCGCCTGCCGGACGAAACCCTCCGGGTCGCCGCCCTCCCAACGCCAGGCCGGACGGTCACCGGCGCGCGGCGTGAGCACCGCGGCGTGCTGCTTGTGCCCGGTCACCGTGGTGCCGGCCGCCGCCACCACGCTGTCGGTGACGGCCGTGGCCGTGCGGTAACCGACCATGAGGCCGTCCCCTACCGTGCCGGTCGCGTCGAGCACCCCGCACATGGGCCGGCCGTCCAGCTCCCGGGCCAGCCAGAGCAGGCCCGCCCCCTCGGCGACCACCGGACGGCCGCGACGCGCCAGCTCGGCCACCGCGATGCAGAGGCGGCGGTTGGCGGAGAGCTGCTCCGCGTACATCTCGGGCAGCCCACCGCCGACGACCAGCGCGCGCGCCCCGGCCGGCAGCGCCTCGTCGCGCACCGGGTCGAGCGTGACCACCTCGGCACCGGCGGCCCGCAGCAGCTCGGCCGTCTCGGGATGGCTGAAGGCGCCGGCCGGTCCGCCGGCGAGCGCCACCACCGGCCGCTCCCCCGACGGCTGCGGGGCGTCGGGCGGCTCCGGCGACCACGGCTCGACGGTGAGCGCGGGGGCGGAGCGGGCCAGCGCCAGCAGCCGGTCGAGGTCGACGGTGGCCGCCACCGCCTCACCGAGCCGGCGTACGCCCCGTCCGGCGTCGGCGTCGGCACGCACCACGGGCCCGGTGCCGTACCGGCGGGCGGGCAGCACCGGGGGCAGCTCGTGCCGGCGCAGAGCCCCGTAGACCGGCACGCCGACGTCGTCGAGCGCCTCGCGCAGCAGCGCCTCGTGCCGGGGCGAGGCCACCCGGTTGAGGATCACGCCGCCCAGCCACAGCTCGTCGTCGTACGCCCGGAAGCCGTGCACCAACGCGGCCACCGACTGGCCCATCGCGGCCACGTCCACGACCAGCACCACGGGGCTGCGCAGCGCGGTGGCGACTGCTGCCGTGGACTCGCTCTCCGGTCGCCCGGCGACCGAGTCGTAGAGGCCCATGGTGCCCTGCACCAGCGCGAACCCGGCGCCGGCCGCGCCGTACGCGAAGAGGGGGGCGATCCGCTCCGGGCCGACCAGTCTCGGGTCCAGCGTGCGCCCGGCGCGCCCCGCGGCGAGCCCCAGATACGCCGCGTCCACCTGGTCCGGCCCCACCTTGAACCCGGCCACCGGGATCCCCCGGGCGGTGAGCGCCGCGAGCAGGCCGAGGGAGACGGCGCCGGTGCCGTGCCCCGAAGAGGGCGCACTCAGCACGACGCGCGGCACGTCGGTCATCATCGACTCCTGATGTGGGTGGTTTCCGCCCGCGTGACCATACCCGTCCGGCCCCGGGCGCGAGGGGCGCGCACAGCGCCGTATCGCCCTGGCAGCGGCGAGTGGCATCGCTCATACGGGTAGCCTTGGCCAACGTGTACCGGTTCCTGCTGACCCCGCGCTGGCTCGGCTACCTCGTGCTCACGCTCGTCGCCGCCACGGTGATGGTGTTCCTGGGCAACTGGCAGCTGGACCGCTACCGGGGCCGGACGGCGGTCAACGAGCGCATCGACGCCGGGGCCACCATGACGCCCGCGCCGCTGCGCGACGCGCTCCCCGCACCCAGCGGCGGCGACGTCGGTCCCCCGCCGTCCGAGGAACTCACCTGGAGCCGGGTCACCGCCACCGGCCGGTACGACAGCGCGAACACCGTCCTGATCCGGGGCCGGACCCTCGACCGGAAGGTCGGTTTCGAGGTGCTCACCCCGCTGGTGCTGGCCGACGGCAGCGCGGTGCTCGTCGACCGGGGCTGGATCCCGCCCGTGCCGGGCGCCGGCGCGACCGTCCAGCCGCAGGTGCCGGCGGTGCCGGCCGGCGAGGTGACCGTCACCGGCCGGGTGGTCGGCAGCGAGAGCGGCGGCGGCGCGGTCAACCGGCGCGACGGCAAGCTGGAGGCCCGGCGCATCGACATCCCCCGCCTCGCCGAGCAGCTCCCCTACCCGGTGACCGGCGGCTACGTGCTGCTCGACGGTCAGACGCCGGCCGCCGACCCGGCCTTCCAGGCGGTCCGGATCGGGCACACGAACAACTGGCAGAACTTCGGCTACGTGTGGCAGTGGTGGATCTTCGCGGTGATGAGCCTGTTCGGCTACGGCTGGGTGGCGCGCCGGGAGGCCCGCCGCCGGGCCGGGCTGGACGCCCCGGGCGAGCCGGTGGACCGTGCCGCCGAGCCGGCCACCCCTACCTCCGCCTGAGCGAGCCGCAGCGGGCACGGCCCGCCTCGTCGATCCTCGGCACAGCCGTTACTCGCCGTAGCCGCCGTCGGCCGTCGCGCCGCCCACCGAGCAGTTCCCGGTGACCGCCACCCGGAGGCACTCCAGGTGCAGCAGCTCACCAACCAGGACGACTACGCCCGGTCGCTGTCGGCGGCCGAACCGTCAGCCGGTCACCCGGCCGGCGTGGATGGCGCGGACCGCGTCGATGGTGTCCGCCTCGGCGGCGGTCTTGTCGTCGCGATAGCGCAGCACGCGGGCGAAGCGCAACGCCATGCCGCCCGGGTAGCGGCTGCTGGTCTGCACCCCGTCGAACGCGATCTCGACCACCTGCTCCGGCCGGACCCGCACCACCCAGTCGCCCTTCTCCACGGCGAGCGACAGGAACCGCCCGGTCTGCCACCGCAGCAACTCGTCGGTGAGCCCCTTGAACGTCTTGCCGAGCATGACGAACTCGCCGGTGCGCGGATCGCGGGCGCCGAGGTGCAGGTTGGACAGCCAGCCCTCCCGCCGGCCGCTGCCCCACTCGACCGCGAGGACCACCAGGTCGAGCGTGTGCCGCGGCTTGACCTTGACCCAGGCCGAACCGCGCCGGCCGGCGTCGTAGGGCGCGGCCGGATCCTTGACCACCACGCCCTCCTGGCCGGCGTCGACCGCCGCGGCGAACGCCGCGGCCGCCTGGTCCACGTCGTCCACCTCGACCCGGTCGACGAGCAGCGACGCGTCGACCGCACCGGCCAGCGCCGACCACCGCTCCCGACCGGGCGCGTCGATCAGGTCGGTGCCGTCGAGGTGCAGCAGGTCGAAGAAGTACGGCGTGAGCACCGGCTCGCCGGTGCGCTCGGCGGCGGCCAGCACGGCGGGCGCGACCGGCGCCTGCCCGGTGGTGCTGGGCGTGGTGCGCCGGGCCGCCCGGCTGGACGTCTCCTGGAACGGCAGCGGCCGACCGGCCGCGTCGAGCCCGATCGCCTCGCCGTCGAGCACCAGCTCGCGGGCGGGCAGCGCACGGACGGCGGCCACCACCTGGGGCAGCCGGCCGGTGATCTCGTCGAGGCTGCGGGTGAAGACCGCGATGTCCGGACCGGAGCGGTGCACCTGGATGCGGATGCCGTCGAGCTTGACGTCGACCACGGCCGGCACGCCGGTGGCGGTGAGCGCCTCGTCGACCGAGGGCGCGCTCTGCGCCAGCATCGGCGCGAGCGGCCGGCCCACCCGGAGCCCGAACCCGGCCAGCGCGGCGGCGCCGCCGGTGAGCGCCGCGACCGCCACCGCCCGCAGGTCACCGGCGAGGAGCAGGGCCCGCCGGACGGCCGTGACCGGGACGTCGGCGGCGCGCGCGACCGCGTCGGCCAGCAGCCCGGCCTGCGCGCCCTGGCGCAGCTCACCCCGGAACAGGCCGGTCAGCAGGCGCTGCTCGTCGGCGGTGGCGGCGGCGAAGAGACGGCCGACCAGCTCCCGTCGCCGCGCCTGCGAACCGGCCCCGGCGACGCGGGAGATCTCCTCGATCGCGGCGTCGACGGCGGCGACGGTGAGCGTCGGCTCGGCGGCCGGCGGGGGCAGGTCACGCAGGCCCGCCCAGCCCACACCGGTCTGACGCTGGCGCAGCTCACCGGCGAGGTAGCCGGCACCGGCCGGGATCTCGCCCGGCTCCAGCCCGCGCAGCGCGGCGGCCAGCAACTCCACCTTGGCCCGTCGGCCGCTGGTGGCCCCGACCGCGGCCGAGGTGGCCGCCAGCTCCGCGAAACGCACGCCCACATCCTGCCAGCCGCGTGTGACATCGGGGTGGATCCGGCGGCCCGGCACACCGCACGGATGCGCCGGGCCGACGGTCAGGCCGAGACCGGTTCCTCGATGCGCAGGCCGCGCCCGCGCACGCCCTCAGCGACCCGGGTGAGCAGCGCGTCGAGCGTGACCAGGGCGGCGGAGAGCTCGCCGATCTGTTCGTTGAGCGTGTCCTCGGACCACGCGGAGACGTCGACGTCCCCCAGAGCACGGACGGCGGCCTGAAGCCGCTCCACCTCGTCGTTCGTACGCATGTTCGAAAGGCTATAACACCCCGCCCGCCGACACACCACAAACTCCGACATCGGCCCCGAAGTTACGGTTTCGACACCTCAGGCGCGGTTTCCGGCCTCGGCCACCCGGGCCAGCAGCAGCGCCTCGGCCAGGCACACCCGGGCGAACTCGCCCAGGTGCAGGCTCTCGTTCGGCCCGTGCGCCCGCGCGTGCGGGTCCTCCACACCGGTCACCAGGATCGCGGCCCGCGGGAACATCTCCTGGAACGTGGCGATGAACGGGATCGACCCGCCCACCCCGATGTCGACCGGGTCGGTGCCGTCCCAGGCCGTCCGGAACGCCGACCGGGCCGCGTCGAACATCGGCCCGGAGGCGTCGATGACGCAGGGCGCACCGTCGTGCTCGAACGTCACCGACACCTGCGCGCCCCACGGCGCGTGCCGCTCCAGATGCGCGGTCAGCGCCGCGTACGCCTTCTTCGGGTCGTCGCCCGGCGCCAGCCGTACGCTCAGCTTCGCCTTCGCGGACGGCACCAGCGCGTTCGGGGCCTCGCCGGTGGCCGGCGCGTCCACGCCCAGGATCGCCAGCGCCGGCTTGGTCCAGAGCCGGTCGGTGATCCGCCCGGTGCCGACCAGCGTCGTGCCGTCGACCAGGCCGGCCTCGGCGCGGAACCGGTCCTCCGGATAGTCGACGCTGGCGCCCTCGCGGCCGACCAGCCCGTCCACCGCGACGTCACCGGCCTCGTCGTGCAGCGTGCCGAGCAGCTTCACCAGCGCGGTGAGCGCGTCCGGCACGGCACCGCCGAACATGCCGCTGTGCACCGCGTGGTCGAGCGTGCGCACCTCGACGAAGCAGTTGACGATGCCGCGCAGCGAGGTGGTCAGCGCCGGCACGCCGACGTCCCAGTTGGTGGAGTCGGCGATCACGATGACGTCCGAGGCCAGGTCGTCGCGGTGGTCGGCGAGCAGCCGCTCCAACGAGTCCGAGCCGTACTCCTCCTCGCCCTCGATGAACAGCACCACGCCGACCGGGAGCCGGTCGCCGAACGCCCGCAGCGCGGCGACGTGCGCCATGATGCCGGCCTTGTCGTCGGCGGCGCCCCGGCCGTAGAGGCGGCCGTCGCGCTCCACCGGCTCGAACGGGTCCGACTCCCACAGCGACAGGTCGCCGACCGGCTGCACGTCGTGGTGCGCGTACAGGAGCACGGTGGGCGCGCCGGGCGGGGCCGCCTTCGTGCCGATCACCGCGGGCTGGCCGCCGGACCGGACGATCCGCGTGTCGAGGCCGCAGCCGCGCAGCAGCTCCGCCACCGCCTCGGCGGAACGCTCCACGTGCGAGTGGTCGAAGCCCTCGAAGGCGATGCCCGGGATGCGGACGAGTCGCTCGAGGTCGGCACGGACGCCGGGGAGTTCCCGCTCGACGGCGGCCCGGACCTCGGACTCGGAGAGGATCGGAGTGGTCATGACCGGAATCGTATGCTTGCCTTACACCGTCCCGTCGCCCGAGCCCGATCGCCGCCCCACCCGCACGTAGTAGCGGTCGCCGTCGTGCGGCAGGTCCGGGGCACCGTCGACCATCAGGTCCACCGCCGCCCCGGTGCCGTCGGCCGCGAAGTGCGCGAGCTCCCCCGCGTGCCAGCGGCGCAGCTCCGGCAGGATCTGCGCGCCGTCGCGGTCCAGCGCCCGGCGCAACCGAAGCTCGGCCGGCGCGGTGACGAGCACCGACAGCGTCAGCTCGGGGCGTACCGCCGCGCGGGCGGCGCTCACCCCCTCGACGATCAGCACCGGTCCGGCCGGCACCGGCACCACCCGGTCCAGGAAGCGCCCGCGCACCCAGCTGTACCGGAGGTAGCCGCCCGCCCGGCCGGCCCGCAGCGGGCCGAGCACCTGCTCCTCCAGCCGGGTCCAGAACGTGAGCTGGTCGTCCCAGCCGTCGAGCAGGTCGTCGGTGTGCACGAGCGGCGGACGGACGCCGCCCGCCCGCGCCGCGAAGGCGTCCGCGAGGCGCGCCGCGAACCGGCTCTTGCCCGCGCCGCTGGGCCCGTCGACTGCGACCAGCCGGGTACGCCCCAGCCGCGCCGGCCCGGCCAGCACCCGGCGGGCCAACCCGGCGTACGCCTCGATCACCGCGACGTTCACCCGACCGACGCTAACGTTCCCCCGTCCGCTGGAAACTGCGACCCGGGCGGACCGTTTCGCCGAGCGGCGGCGCGGCGCGCTGGGCATCATCGGGGGGTGCTCCATGACGTGATGTGTCCGGGCGTCGACGCCCTCCTGGAACAGGCCCGCGCCGGTCTCCGCCGGCTCACCCCGCACGAGACCGTCGAGGCGGTCCGTGGCGGCGCGCTGCTGATCGACACGCGTACCGAGGCGCAGCGCCGCGAGGAGGGTGAGCTGCCCGGCGCGATCGTCATCGACCGCACGGTGCTGGAGTGGCGGCTCGACCCGGCCAGCGCGTGGCGCATCCCCGAGGCCACCGGATACGACCGCGAGGTCATCGTGGTGTGCCGGGAGGGGTACAGCTCCAGCCTGGCCGCCGCCAGCCTCCAGACGCTGGGGCTGCGGCAGGCCACCGACATGGTCGGCGGGGTGCAGGGCTGGCGGGAGGCCGGCCTGCCGATGTCCGACCGCCCGGCCGACGTGCGCTACTGAGCCGGGCCGCCGACCGCCGCTGTCCGGGCGGTGCCCTGCGCCGGTGGCGCGCCGGGTGGCACGAAGGGCAGTCCCGGGGATGGGCCGGACTCGATCAGCCGCCACAGCGCGCCGGTGTCAAGGTGCTCCTCCACCAGGTCGCCGAGCAGGTCCAGCGTCCGCTCCCGGGCCGCCGCGAAGGACGTTTCCGGCGCGACCTTGAAGCCGGTCCGCCCGGCCGTCTCCGCGACCTCGGTCAGGAACCGGCGGCGGAACGCGTCCGAGGAGAAGGTGCCGTGCCAGTGCGTGCCGTACACGTTGCCGAGGCGCGCGCCCTCGCCGGTGCCGTCGGTGTAGCGCAGCAGCGGCGCGAGTCCCGGGTCGGCGGCCGAGACCCGGCCGTGGTGGATCTCGTAGCCGTGGACCGGCACGTCGCCGGCGGCGGTGCCCTCGGCCCGGCGGACCGTCTTGCCCGGCTCGAACGTGATCTCGACGGGCAGCAGCCCGAGGCCGGGTACCGTGCCCCGGCGGCTCTCCACCGCATCGTGGATCGCCCGGCCCAGCATCTGGAAGCCGCCGCAGATACCGAGCAGCGGCCGTCCGGCGGCGGCGTGCGCCCGGACCGCGTCGGCGAGGCCGGTCTCCCGCAGCCAGGCGAGGTCGGCGACAGTCGACTTGGTGCCGGGGAGCACCACCAGGTCGGCGGCGGCCAGCTCGGCCGGCTCGACGGTGAGGCGTACCCGCACGCCCGGCTCGGTCGCCAGCGCCTCCACGTCGGTGGCGTTGCTGATCCGGGGAAGCCGGACCACCGCGACGTCGAGCCAGTCGGTGCCCCGCGGCGCGGCCGGGCGGCCGAGCACCCGCCCGTACGCGAGCGAGTCCTCCGCGTCGAGCCACAGGTCCAGCGCCCAGGGCACCACCCCGTACGTCGGGCGGCCGGTGACCCGGCGCAGCATGTCCAGCCCCGGCTGGAGCAGACCCCTGTCGCCCCGGAACTTGTTGACCACGAACCCGGCCACGAGCGCCTGGTCGGCGGCGTCGAGCAGGGCGACGGTGCCGAACATCGAGGCGAACACGCCGCCCCGGTCGATGTCGCCGACCACGATCGTGGGCAGCCCGGCCCGCCGCGCCAGGCCCATGTTGACGTAGTCGCCGTCGCGCAGGTTGATCTCGGCGGGGCTGCCCGCGCCCTCGCAGATCACCACGTCGTACTCGGAACGCAGCTCGGCCAGCGCCGCGTACGCCGTGGTGGCGAGCCGGGACCGCACCTCGTGGTAGTTGCCGGCGGTGACCGTGTCGACCGCCTCGCCGAGCAGCACCACCTGGCTGGCGTGGTCGCTGCCCGGCTTGAGCAGAACCGGGTTGAACCGCAGGTCGGCTTCGAGCCCGCAGGCGGCGGCCTGCATCGCCTGGGCCCGGCCCAGCTCGCCGCCGCGACCGTCCGGGCCGATCACCACGGCGGAGTTGTTCGACATGTTCTGCGCCTTGAACGGGGCGACCCGGACACCTCGGCGGCGCAGCCAGCGGCAGATGCCGGCGGTGAGCACGCTCTTGCCGGCGTCGGAGGTGGTGCCGGCCACCAGCAGCCCGCCGCTCACCGCCCGCTCCCCCGACGGGCTGCACGCGTGAGGACGGCCACCGCGGCCCGCCCGGCGGCCCCGGCCAGGCGGCCGACCGTCAGCGGGTAGAGCGCGGTCAGGCCGAGCGCGGCCACACCCACCGCGCCGGAGATCCGGGCGGCCCGCTTGAGGTGCCGAGCCTCGGGGCGGGGGCCGTCACCGAGGAAGGGCCGGGTCTCGGCGCGGCCGAAGTAGACGTTGCGTCCGCCGAGCCGGACGCCGAGCGCGCCCGCCATGGCCGCCTCGCACTGACCGGCGTTCGGGCTCGGGTGGTCGGCCCGGTCCCGCCGCCACACGTGCCAGGCGGCGGCGCGGTCCCCGTGCGCGACCGGCGCGACGGCCACCGTGAGCAGCCCGGTGAGCCGGGACGGCACGAGGTTCAGCGCGTCGTCCAGCCGGGCCGCCGGGGTGCCGAAGCGGGCGTACCGGGGTGAGCGGTGGCCGACCATCGCGTCGAGCGTGTTCGCCGCCCGGTAGCCGAGCAGGCCGGGCAGGCCCGCGACCGCGCCCCAGACCAGCGGGGCGACCACGGCGTCCGAGGTGTTCTCGGCGACCGACTCGACGGTGGCGCGGGCGAGTTCGGGCTCGTCGAGGGCGGCCGGGTCGCGTCCGCAGAGGTTGCCCAGGCGGGCCCGGGCGGCGGGCAGGTCGGCCCGGCCCAGCGCCCGTGCCATCACCCGGGACTCGTGCCGCAGCGTCCGCCCGCCCAGCACCGTCCAGGTGCCGGCGGCCACCAGCGCGGCGCGGGCCACCGGACGGCGGCGGGTCGCCAGCGCGGCGGCGGCCCCGAGCAGGACCGGCGCGCCGACCGCGAGCGCCGTGAACACGGTCCCGGCCGCCCGGTCGGGGCGGTAGACCCGCCGCTCCAGCGCGCCGGCCGCCGTGCCGAAGCCGGCCACCGGATGCCACCGGCGGGGGTCACCGAGCAGGGCGTCGAGCGCGTAGCCCGCCACCAACCCGCTCGCGTTCGCCATGGCGGTCACCTGCCGCACCCGTCACCACCTCCGGCCGGCCAGCCTAGTCGTACCGCGGGGTGGTGACGCGGCGTCACCACCCCGCGCCCCCGTTTGACGAAAGGTCAGGCGGGCACCGGGGTACGCCTGCGGCCACGGCGCCCGGATGCGGTCCCGGCGGCGCCGCCCGGACCCGCGCCGCCCGCCTCGCCCTCACCCGGTCCGCCGACACCCGGTGCGGTGTCCTCACCCAGCTCGTCGTCCCCGACCGGGACAGGCTCGTCGCCCTCCTCGGGGGACAGCTCGTCCTCCTCGGCCAGCAGGCCCGGGCCGGCGCCGGACGGATCGTCCGCCCGCACGCCCGACGGGCCGCCCGGCAGACCTCCGGACGGGCCGCCGAACGGCGCGTCCCTGCCGGAAACGGACTCGCCGGGCCGGGCGTCGAACGGGTCGGGCTCGCCCACCCGCTCGACGGTGCCGACCAGCCCGACCCGGCCGCCCGCGTACTCCGGCGGCGGGAAGTCGTCGTCGAAGGGCCGGCCGTCGAACGTCGCCGGGGCCTGGGCGTCCGGCACCGGCTCGGTGGCCTCGCCGTGCACCCGCTGCTCGGCCTCCGCGTCCTCGACCGTGCTGGTCGCCGCGCGGGGCTGGTTGCGCAGGAAGCGGGCGCGCCCCCGGGACAGGTCGTGCCCGACGGCGACCGCCTCCAGCTCGTAGAGCGTGCGGTGGGTGCCCGCCTCGTCGGTCCAGTCCCGCGTGTAGAGGCGCCCGGCGACGATCACCGGGTCACCGACCGCGACCGAGGCGGCCACCCCCTCGGCGAGGCGGCGCCAGCAGTTGACGCGTACCCGAAGGCTGTTGCCGTCGACCCAGCGGCCGCTGTCGCGGTCGAGCCGGCGGGCGGTCGAGGCGACCTTGAAGTTGGCCACCAGCGTTCCGCTCTGCGTGGTCCGGCGCCACTCCGGCGCGGTCAGCACGTTGCCGACGATCGTCACGTACGTATCGAACATCGCCCCTCCCAGGGATCGGCTTGTCCCGGTGAGCGTCGGCCGGACGCCCGGCCCGGACCACCCGCCGGTCCGGACCTGTGGACGACGAGCTGCGCTGTGGACAACCACCCGATCAAGGTCCCGATCTGCTAGGCCGACCGGCCCTACGGTCCTGACCTGCGTCGACGCATGCTCGGGAGGAGCCGGCAAGCAGGCGTTCCGGAATCACGCCGGTTGGGTAAGTACTTGATCAACCGAGAGAAAGGGAGCTCCCATGCTTCTCCGAGACGTCCGCGAGGCAGCGCGATGAGCGCCGTGGCGAACCCCGCGACCGTGGCCGAGTGCCTGCGGGTCGGCGCCGGGTTCTCCCAGGGCGACCGCAACTGGATCGCCGAGCAGTTCGCGACCCTGGACGCCCGGCTCGCCAGCTTCCACGCCGACGCCACCGAACTGGAGGTGTCCGTCAAGGATCGCGAAGCCCGGGGCCAGAAGGTGACCCTGGAGTGCTGGATCGCCGGGCGGCAGAAGATCGTCACCACCTCGACCGAGGAGGATCTGCACGCCGCGCTCAACGACGTCCGGGACGACCTGCGCCGCAAGCTCAACGACGCGAAGACCCGGCAGGAGCCGCGCCACAACAAGCACCTGCGCGCCGTCGACCAGCCCGAGGCCGCCCCGTTGCAGGACGCCGAGCGCGAGGACGCCGAAACGGTCTGAAGTGCGGCACGGCCCGCCCGCCCGGTGCCGGCGGGCGGGCCGACCGCGTCGATTGTTAACAAGGGGCCCTTCCTCTACCGGAGGCGTTAACAAGGGCCCCCTCCTTCCACCGCCCCTACCGCCGGGTAGCGAGGCGGCGTACCGTCGCGGTCGTGGAACCGGACGTGCTGGGCGCCCCCTACGAGCGGCGGACGATCGACCTGGGCACCGACGACGAGGGGCCGGTGGTCGCGACCCTCGTGCGGCGGCGGGCCGACCGCCCGACCGGCCGCGCCGTGCTCTACGTGCACGGCTTCGTCGACTACTTCTTCCAGACCCACGTGGCCGACTTCTTCGCCGAGCGCGGCTGGGACTTCTACGCGCTCGACCTGCGCAAGTACGGCCGCAGCCTGCTTCCGCACCAGACCCCGAACTTCTGCCGTGAGCTGAGCGACTACTTCCCCGAGCTGGACGCCGCCGCGGAGATCATCCGCGCCGAGGAGGGCCACGACACCCTGCTCGCCATGGGCCACTCGACCGGGGGCCTGATCGTCTCGCTCTGGGCGCACGACCGCCGCGACGCCGGCCTGGTCGACGGCATCGTGCTCAACAGTCCCTTCTTCGACATCAACGCGCCCTGGATGGTCCGCCGGCCCCTCGCGGCCGCCGTCTCCCGCCTGGGCCGCAGGGCGCCCCAGCGTGTGCTGCCGTTCGGCCTGGGCACCGTGTACGGCGAGAGTCTGCACGCCGACCACCGGGGCGAATGGCGGTACGACCTGGCCTGGAAGCCGCTCGCCGGGTTCCCGGTGCGGGCCGGCTGGATCAACGCGATCCGCGCCGGTCAGCGCCGCCTGCGGGCCGGGCTGGACATCCCGGTGCCGGTGCTGCTCGCCTGCTCGACGCGCAGCTTCCGGGGCACGAAGTGGCACGACAGCGCGACCGGCGCCGACGCGGTGCTCGACGTCGAGCACATGGTGCGCTGGGCGCCCCGTCTCGGCCGGCACGTCACGCTCGCCCGCTTCGACGGCGGACTGCACGACCTCACGCTGTCCAGTCCCGGCGTGCGCGAGAAGGTCTTCGCGGAGGTCGGACGGTGGGCGGAGGGATTCCTCCGCGCCGGGCCGACCGAACCGGAGCCGACGACGCCGCCGGCACCGCGGCGACCGGCCGACGCGACCGCCGAGGGCTGAGGTCGGCCCGCCCCGCCGCCGAGACGCCCGGCCCAGTCGGCCGTCCGCCGCCACCGCGCCGGCTCAGTCGGCGACGACCGCCGCGAGCGCCGCCCGGATCCGGTCGAACGTGGCGATCGGGTGACCGCCGGCCTGCGGCGGCAGCACCACGCCGAGGCAGCGCAGCGCGGGCCCGCCGTCCGGCCCGGCCTCGACCGCGAACACCGGCGCGCCCACATACCCGGCGGGCAGCTCCGTCGTGACCCGCACCTCGCCGCCGTCCCGGGCGACCCGCTCGACCACCGCCTCCAGCGGGCGTGCCCCGAGGTCACCGACACCGAGGGCCAGCACGAACGCCGAGGCGGGCGCCGCGCCGATCCGGGCGACCGAGTCGGCCGGTGCGGCCACCGCCTCGGTGACCTGCTGGGTACGCCAGCGCCAGCCCCGATCGTCGGCGTAGCCGTGCAGACCGCCGGTCGGCATCGCGGCGAGCCCCAGTTCCGGCAGGTGCAGCCAGTGGTCCGCGAAACCGGGCAGCTCGATCGGCTCGTCCGCCCCCTCCGCCGGGTCGGTGACGCTCGGCCGCAACCCGATCTCGCCGTACGCGCGGCCGGTCAGCGTGTCGGCGGTGAGCAGCCACTCGTGCGCGATCTCGCCGTCGTCGGTGGCGCCGACCAGCTCGCTGTAGAAGAAGGCGGTGCCGAGGACGCCGGGCGGTGTGCCCGGGCCGTCCGAGCCGGTGAGGGGCAGGATGGCCCGTCCGAGGAGCTGACACAGCTCGAAGACGATCTCGTTCTCGGTTTCCTGGTCGAGCAGCATCCGACGAGGGTACGGATCGCGTCCCGCCCGGCCCGCGCCGGACCCGCCGCAACTGTGGTGCCGGTCCGGGCCCCGGCGTGGGACGCTGGACGGCGGGACGGACGCGCCGACCCGTACCCCCGGGCACGCGGGGAGCGGCGGTACCCTCTTGGCGCGACGACCGTCGGCGCGCGCCCGTAGCTCAGCGGATAGAGCAGGGGACTTCTAATCCCAAGGCCGCAGGTTCGAATCCTGCCGGGCGCACCTCAGCGACCTCATCGGAGTAGCGCTGTTCATTCATGCACGTCGGGCAGCCTGCATACCGCGAGGCGACGGAATGGAGCCGGGCTTCAACCCGCCCTGCATCACGAAGATCGAGCGCCGAGCCAGGGCGTCACCTCGCTCGTCGAGCTGGTAGCCGTCGAGCCACATCCAGCCGTCGAAGGTCGTCCAGTCCAGGACGCGGATGACGCGGAAGTGGAACGACGTCACGAACTGAGGGCTTGCAGCTCTGGTGATGTGCAACAGGTCGCCCGCTTTCAGGGTCGCCACTGTGCGCGGACCTTCCGCCACGCTCGAATGCGGGCGCGGGCAACTACCACGCGTGGACACCAGCCATAGGGGCGACAGCGCGAGCAGGTGTAGGCGACGTGGTAGTCGATGATGGCCCAGGACAGCGCCACCAGGAAGGGCGTGTCAAGTCTCTGCTCCGGCATCACGGCTCGCCGCCGTTACGACGCTTCTGATTCTGAACTGATGACACGCAGACAGTCCCGTTCGCTGAGGTCGGCACCGTCGGCAGGACGCGGCCGACGTTCCGCTTCACGGATTCATCGGCTACGCGGGAACGCTCATTGGTGATCGGCTCCTGCACCACATCGACGGGCTCGTTGCTTCGTTGGAACCACTTCCAGCGGGGCACCGCACACCTCCGGCGATCATCGGCCAACCTCATCTAGCAGCCAACTTGGTGCAGCTCAGCCCCGATCTGCAACGTCTCATCCCGGGATTCGAAGGAAAAGATTGACGTTGCGCCGTCGATGCGTGCAGGCTGACTCAAATGAGACACAGGGGCATGTGAGGTGAGATTCGGAGGCCAGATGACCGAGACGGGCTCTTCCGTCCCGCGTCGACAGCTCGGACGGCTACTGCGCCAAGCTCGCGAGGAAGCCGGCATCAACCTGGAGGCTGCAGCAACCGCGCTGGAGTGGTCGCGGGCAAAGATGTACCGGCTGGAGGCCGGTCAGACCTCGCTCCGCACCCATGACGTGAACCTCATGTGCCAGCTCTACGGCACCTCGACTGAGCTGACCGAAGTACTCGTCTCGCTCGCGAGGGAGAGCAAGAGCCGTGGCTGGTGGCACGCCTACGGCGAAGTGATCCCCGCATGGTTCGAGCTGTACGTCGGCCTGGAAGCGGCGGCCTGCCACGTCCGGCACTACGAACCGAACTTGATCCCCGGGCTCCTTCAGACGCCGGAGTACATGTCCGCGGTCTTCGAGACCAAACCCGGCCGCACGCCCCAGGAGGTTGCTCAGAAGGTCGCCCTGCGGCTGGAGCGGCAAAAGCTTCTGACTCGAAGAAGCCCGGCAGCTCCGCAGTTGGAAGCGATCGTCGATGAGTCCGTCCTTCACCGTCCCATCAGCGACGTGGACGCCTGGCGGGCTCAGTTGGCGTACCTGGTCAACGCAGCCCAAGCCAGGAACATCAAGGTCCGCGTCCTCCCCAGGTCGGTCGGCCCACACCGTGCGTCCGTCGCCGGGGCGTTCGTGATGCTTGACTTCCCCGCGAAGGGCACCCGGCCTGCTGAGCCCAGCACCGTCTACAGCGAGTCGCTGACCGGCAGCATCTATCTCGACCGCCCTAATGAGGTAGAGACGTACTCTTCCGCTTGGAGGACTCTGTGGGATCTTGCCATGGACGAGCGTGCGTCCGAGGATCTGGTGGGCGCTCTGATCAAGGAGACATACGATGACTGAGATGACCGAGGCCCGCTGGCGCAAGAGCAGCTACAGCGGCAACGAGGGTGCCTGCGTCGAGGTTGCCGACAACCTTCCGAGCGTCGTGGGCGTGCGTGACAGCAAGGACATCTCAGGCCCGTCGCTGGCTTTCACCGCCCCCGAGTGGGGCTCCTTCGTCGAGTTCCTCAAGAACAGCACCCGCAACTGAGCTACGAGACAGAAGAGAGGGCCTGCCAGGGCAGGCAAGCCCTCTCTTCTGCCGCGTCAACGCATCCTCTACGGCATCCATGAGTCGACCAGCAACGTGACGTCACGGGCAGCGATATCCAAGGAACGACTCGGATTTCGGAACCTGGACGGCAAGTACGCCCGATCACCAAGGCCGACGGTGAAGAAGAGGTTCAAGTCTTCTACGACTTGCCAACCGCACCGCCTAGCAATGAGGCGAAGGGCCTAGATCGCCGGTTAGCCACGTCGGTTTTCCTGGCCGCTAACGCGCAAGAGCAGCTGGCCTTCTTCGCTCGTCGTGCCCTCCGAAGACGCCGAACCAGGCAAGCGAGCGGGCACCCACGCCTGGTGCAGGTCGATCGATGGCAGGGTTGGCGAGCCGCCCCAGGCGGTGATCGGGCCGAGGCTAGGCGATGCGCCTGCGGGTGTTGATCGTCGGGTCGGCCGAAGCCCGCTCAGGCCGCCGTCAACGTCGCCAGGGCGCGGTCCATCGCGGCGTTGAACTCCTCCGGCTTCAGCGTCAGCCGGGACTTGACGTCACGGCTCCACTGGTCGGCGAGGACCTCGGCGGCACCCGCCTCGACCCCGTCGAGCGCCGCGTCGGCCAGGTCCGCCGGCGCGATCTTGTCGACGGGCCAGCCGGCTGACATGTCGGTGTCGGCCAGGCCGAGGTGCACCGCCGTCACGAGCGTGCCCTGGTCGGCGAGTTCCAGGCGTACGCCGTTCGTCATCGCCCACGCGGCGGCCTTGGTCAGGTGGTACGCGCCGGTGCCCCTGGTCCCGAACCACGACATGGCGGAGAGCACGTTGACGATCGCGCCTCCGCCGTCGCGGGCGAGTACCGGCGCGAACGCCCGGATCATCTCCAGGTGTCCGAGCACGTTGGTCTCCACCTCGTGCCGCACCGCGTCCAGCGAACCGGTCGTCAGATCGGTTCCGGTCTGGATCCCGGCGTTGTTGACGAGCAGCGAGACGTCCGGGGCGGCAGCGGCGACGGCACGTACGGATGCGGGACTGGTGATGTCCAGCGGCAGCACCTCGACGCCGGGGAGGTCGACGGTCTCCGGCCGGCGGGCGGTCGCGTAGACCTTGCGGGCGCCGCGTTCGAGCAGGCGCTGGGCGAAGGCGCGACCCAGGCCGCGGTTGGCTCCGGTGACGAGGGCGATCGAGTCGTTGACGTCCATGCCCGGTACGCTAAAACCTGACGTTGACGTCAGAGGCAAGTGTTGATCGCCGAGACCGGGGTGAGAGGGGTCACCGTGACCGAGCCGCTGATCCGCATCGGCGAGGTGGCGCGCGACGCCGGTGTGTCGGTGCGCGCGGTGCGCTACTACGAGCAGCAGGGTCTTCTCTTCCCCCGGCGCAGCGCGTCTGGCCAGCGCCTCTACCGGCCGGACACGGTCACGCTGGTGCGGTTCATCCAGCAGATGTACGCGGCGGGCCTGACCAGCAGCCGGATCGCGGAACTCCTGCCGTGCTGGGACGCCGGGCACACCGACCCCGCACAGCGGGCCATGCTGCGCGCCGAGCGCGAGCGCATCCAGGCCAAGGTCGACGACCTGCGGGCCGCGCTGGACCGCCTCGACGAGGTCATCGCGATCACCGACGCCCACCCGTAGGCGCGGCCCGCCGGACGCCGCAGGTTCTCAGCGACCCTCGGTCTCGCGGTGGGCGCGCAGTGCGCCGGCGACCGCCAGCCCCACGCCGCCGAGAGTGACAGCCGTCTCCACCGCCGAGGACATCTCAAGGGCACTTGCCGCCGGAGCGACCGTGCTCACCATGATTCCCGGTTGCAGGAAGGCGTCCTCGGCGGGCCTGACCAGCGTCCACCAGTTCGCCCACATGACGGCGAGATCCGAGCAGGTTCCCACGGCGACCAGCGCCAGCAGGATCATCCCAGTCGGGAGAAGCCCGTGCCGGTCGCTCCGCCATCCGGACGACGCGAGCACCCCGGCAGTGACGAGCACGGCGAGCAACCCCGGCCACACGGCGGCGATCAGATCGAGCAGCGGCGGTTCGCCGGGCGTCGACGCCACGCTCAGCCCGCACCAGACGAGCGCGGCCACCGCCAGGACCGTCGTCGCCACGCCGTGCCGCCCGCCGCGTGCCGGCAGCGCCGACACGGCGACCGCGAGCAGGAGTACGCCGAGAACGAGGCCCCACGCGATGAGCCGCTGCCGGTCCATGCCCTCCAGCCAGCGCTCCAGCAGGTACGCCCGTCCCCGTGCCGGCTCGCCCGCGCCGGTCCCCCATCCCCGGCTCCAGCGCAGGTTAGCCGCTGCCACCAGGGCGAACATCCCGGCGCCGGCGGCTGCGCCCCACCTCACCCGGGGCGTGCCGGAGGCCGTGAAGGCGTGGCCGCACACCGCCGCCAGGGTGACCACTGCCCCCAGAAGCGACGCGTCCCGCATGGCGAGCAGCGCCGCTCCGACCGACAGCAGGCCCGCGGCGACTGCGGCCACTCCAAGGCCGGACGACAAGCGCATGGCGGAGAGAGTGGCACAGGAATCCGAGCCGCGGTGACCCGCCGGTTTCGTCGGTGGTCTCCGGCATGATCGCGTACGCCGCCGGACGGTGGCGGCGACGAGCGGGATCAGCGGGAGGCAGCATGGGCGCATCGGGCTGGAACTACTTCGTGGCGTATCAGCCGGATGCGCAGGCCGCGCTTGACGAACTGCGCCGAGAGGTCTTCGAGGCCGGCGACTACTGGTGGGCGGTGCCGGGCGAGTTCACGTCCGCCGCCGACTTCCCGGACCGCCCCCGCAGCGAGGAGGAACTGTGGGCGGACGAGCGGGTGCAGGAGTCCGGCACGCACTCCATCCTGGACATGACGCGGGTGGTGGCCGACGGCGAGGAGCCCGACTTCGGAACGCTCGCGCCGGTGACCGAGGCGGAGGCGCTCGCACGGGCGGGCGTCGCCAGGCCGACCCGCGCTCATGTCGAGGCGCTCGCGCCGCTGGCCGAGCAGCGCTGGTTCGGCCGGTACGCCGTACTGCACGACGACACGGGCGCCCCAAGTGAGATCTACTTCTGGGGGTTCTCCGGCGACTAGGGTCAGCGCGCCGTTCCGGTGAGCAGCCACCGCCGGACGGGCACCTCCAGCAGCACCCGCTCACCGTCCGGCGTGACCGGCGCCCGGATGTCCCATCCCCCGTACTTCTCCGCGAACGCCGCGACGACGGCGGGCGGGAAGCCGGCGCGGTGCAGGCGGGCGACGCCCTCCGCCACGACCGGGTGGACGCCGTCCTCCAGGGCGAGTGAGACGCGCGGGTCGGCGGCCACGTTGCGGGCCTTGACGCTGCGCCCTTCGCAGCCGATCCACCAGACGTCGTCGGCGTAGACGAACCACACCGGCGTGACGTGCGGGGAGCCGTCGCGGCGCAGCGTGCAGAGCCAGACGTTGTGCTCGCGGGCCAGCCGGTCCGCGACGGCCGGCGGAGGCGGTGGGGTGGGAGACGAGGCCATGCGACAAGTGGATCAGGTACGCGCGAACGCGCGCTACCCGGCTCACTCGCAGATCCGCCACTCCCCGTCTTCCTTGACCAGCGGAAACGCCTGCGTCACGTTGGTGCCGGCCGCAGGGGTGAAGCGTACGGTCGCCGACCCGCTGACCCGGCCGTTGTTGTTCGACACGTTCAGCCCGACGATGTCGTAGCCGGTGAAGTCCGGCTGCGAGGACTGCTGCCGTTCGAAGTCCGCCTCGCTGACCCGGTCGCGCACGCGGGAGCAGAGCTGCCGCTACGCCGCCGGATAGTCGCGGTCGACGATCGCCCCGGAGAAGGTCTCGACAGTGGACCGCGCCGGGCCGGTGGCGTCCTGCACGGCCCGGAACAGGAGGAAGCCGGACAGCAAAACCGGATGCCCGTCCTCCGCTTCTCGGCGACCATCGGTCGATGCCCGCACACCGCCCGGCCGAGCCGGACATCAGACGCTACTACACCGAGGTCTACGCCGAGGCCGACCGGCTGGACGGGTCGCCGCAGGGCCGGCTGGAGGCACGGCGTACCCGGGATCTGCTCGCCCGGCTGCTGCCCGCCGCACCGGCGGACGTGCTGGACGTCGGCGGCGGTCCCGGGGCGTACGCGGGTCCGCTCGCGGCGGCCGGCTACCGGGTGCACCTGGTCGATCTGGTGCCCGCGCACGTGGCGGCGGCGCGGTCCGCGTACCCGCTGGTGACCGCGTCGGTGGGTGACGCCCGCGCTGTGCCGTCGCCGGACGCGGCGGCGGACGCGACGCTGCTGCTCGGCCCGCTCTACCACCTGCCGCGGCAGGCCGACCGGGTGGCGGCGCTGCGCGAGGCGGCGCGGGTGACCCGGCCCGGCGGGACGATCGTGGCGGCGGCGATCAGCCGCCACGCCGCGCTGATCGACCTGAGCGTGCAGGGGCGCCTGGACGAGGACAACCGGCAGTCGTTGCGCGCCCAGTACGAGACCGGGGTGAACGACCCGCGCACCGGCTTCACCACCGCGTTCTTCCACCGGCCGGAGGAACTGGTGGCCGACTTCGTCGCGGCCGGGCTGCCCACCCCGCAGGTGTACGGGGTGGAGGGTCCGCTGTGGCCGCTGCTGAACGCGCTCGGCACCGGGCCGCACGAGCGGTTGTTCGGCGACGCGTTGACCTGTGCCGAGACGTTCGAGCGGGACGCCGCGATCCTCGGCGCCAGCGCCCACCTGCTCGCCGCCGCGCCGCTGACCGTCGGGCCGGACCGCAGGCTGCTTGACGCCGGAGCGAAGTTCGTCTAGTAGCCTGCCAAGCTCGTCAAGCACCAAGGGTGACCAGATGCGACAAAGCATGTTATTCTCCAGCGTCAATCTATGCCGCGCGGACCCGGCCGGGTCGCTGCCGGAAGGACATCCCCCCGATGCCGGTCGCTGCCGCCATGCCCCTGTCCCGGGCCCCGCTGGCCCGCCCGGCGGGTGACGCGTTCAGCCTGATCTTCACCACTCTGCCGGCGCTGCTGCGGCTCACCTGCGGCCTGGTCGGTGCGGTGGTCGCACTGTCGGTGCGTACGCCGCCGGTGCGGGTGGCGCTGCTGGTTCCCGCGATCGTCGTGCTGACCTCCTGGTCGGTCTGGTACGCGTTCCGCGCGTTCCGGCACGGCATCGGCGGCGCGCTGGTCGCCGGTGACGTGGCGCTGACCACCGTCGCCGCGCTCGCCGTCCCGTGGCTCGTCGCGCCGGAGGTGCTGCCGGGCGAGGCGAGTTGGATCGCGGTGCTGGCCAGCTCGACAGTCATCAACGCGCAGGCCACCGCCCCGGCCCGCTGGTCGGTGCCGGCCGCCCTGCTGGTCACCGTCGCGTACGTCACCGGCACCACGCTGGCCGGTGACCCGGTCGAGGCGCGGGCGCACGCCGGGACGCTGCTGGTGCAGACCGGCAGCGCGGCGGTTATGACGGCGGTGATGCGCCGCCGGATCGTCCGCGCCGACACCGCGTTCGCCGACTACCAGCGTCTGTCCCACGAGGCGGTGGTGGCGCGCGCCGCCCGCGAGGCGGAACGGCGGCAGAACCGCGACCTGCACGACACCGTGCTGGGCACGCTCACCATGGTCGGCCTCGGCGCGGTGCCCGACTCGGCGACGTTGCGCGAGCGGTGCGCGGATGATCTGCGTACCCTCTCCGTCCTGGCGGGCGCGCGGACCGCGTCCGCGGCCGGCGAGACCGACCTGGACGAACGGCTGCGCGACGTGCTCGCCGGGACGCCCGGGCCGGCGGTGACCGCGACGCTTGCGCCGTGCCGGCTGCCGGCGGAGGTCGCCACGGCGCTCGCCGACAGCGCCGCCGCCGCGCTGGCGAACGTGGCACGGCACGCGGCGGGCGCGGCCACGTCGCTGCGTCTGGCCCGCGAGGGCGGCACCGTCGTGGTCGAGGTGGTCGACGACGGTCCCGGTTTCGACCCGACCACGGTCCCGGCCCACCGGTACGGGCTGCGCGAGTCGATCCACGGCCGGATGAGCACTGTGGGTGGCCAGGCGGTGGTGACTTCCGCCCCTGGCGCCGGCACCCGGATCCGGCTGGAGTGGTCCGATGGCGAGTGAGTCGGGTACCGCGGTGACGGCCGGCCCCGCGCTGCGTCCGCTGCCCCGGCCGCGGGAGGCGACTCGCTCCGCAGCGGCCACCGCCCCGCCGGAGGCGCACGCGGTCGCCGACGCGTCGGACGGTGGCGCGCGGATCGCCGCGATCGTCATCGCGGCGGCCTGGCACCTGGCGGTCGCGCTGCCGGCGGTGTTGCGGGCGGGACCGGGGATGGCCGTCCCGGCCGTGGTGGCGGCGGGCTGGCTGGTGACCACGCTGGTCGGGGTCGGGGCTGCCCTACGGCTGCTGCGCGGCGGGCTGCCGGCGGCCGGGCCGCTGGCCGCGGCGCTGCTGGTGGTCGACGCGGCGGTGGTCGCCGGGGCCGGCGAGCGGTTCCTGTTCAGCACCGCCAACTGGGTGTGGGGCGGCCTGGCCTGGTTCTTCCTGCTGGTGCTCTGGCGGCGGCCGGTGCGCTGGCTGCTGGTCATGCTCGCCGCGCACGGCACGATCGCGCTGGCCGCTGTAGTGCTGTACGGGGCGACCGGCCCGGCCGACCTGAGCCGGGCCGCGATGTATCTCTACGGCACCTCCACCCTGCCGGTGGCGGTCTTCGTCGGCGCGGCGGCGCTCACCGCGCAGGCCCGGGACCGGGCGGCCACCGCGGCGGCGACGCTCGCCGTGGCGGCGGAGCAGGCGGCGGCCGAGCGGGCCCGCACCGAGCGGCAGGCGCGGCTGGCGCTGGTCAGCGGCACCGCCGAGGAGGTGCTGGCCGAACTGGCGGCGGGCGACGCCGACCCGGCCGACCCGGCGGTACGGCGGCGCGCGGTGCTGGCGGCAGCCCGGCTGCGCCGGCTCATCGCCGAGTCGGACGACGTGCCGGACGCGCTGCTGCACGAACTGCGCGCGGCGGCCGACCTGGCGGAGCGGAACGGGCTGCCGATCGACCTGGTGTCGGTCGGCACGCCACCGGAACTGCCGGTGGAGATCCGGCGCGGGCTGGCCGACCCGCTCACCGCAGCCCTCGCCGCCGCCGAGGGCTGGGCCCGGCTCACCGTGGTCGCGGGCCCGGACGAGGTGGTGGTCAGCCTGGTGACACCGGATCACGACGGCCCGGACGAGCCGACGACCGGCGGGGACTGGCCGGTGGAACACCTGCACGAGCGGGACGGGGAGATCAGATGGACGCAGACCCGCTGGCGGCGGACGTGAACGCCGGAACCCCGATCGGGGTGGCGATCGTGGACGACCATCCGGTGGTGATCGACGGGGTGCGCGCCTGGCTGGCCGGCGAACCCCGGTTGCGGGTGCTGGCCACCGGCGACGACCCGGACTGGGTGCTGCGGGCCGCGCCGTACGCCGAGGTGGTGCTGCTCGACCTTCGCCTGCACGGCCGGATGGTGCTGGACAAGCTGGCCGAGCTGAGCGCGGCCGGGCGCCGGGTGGTGGTCTACTCCGAGCACAGCGACCCGCAGACAATGCTCGCCGCGCTCGACGCCGGGGCGGTCGCGTTCCTGGCCAAGCACGAGGGACGCGAGCACTGCGTGGCCACCGTGCTGGCGGCGGCGAGCGACCGGCCGTACGTGCCGCCGGCGCTGGCCGGCGCGATGGTCGGTGACGCCCGTCCGGACCGTCCGTCCCTGTCGGACAAGGAGCGCGAGGCGCTGCTGCTGTGGTTCCAGTCGATGTCGAAGGCGTCGGTGGCGCGCCGGATGCAGATCAGCGAGCACACGGTGAAGCAGTACGTCGACCGTGCGCGGATCAAGTACACCCGAGCGGGGCGCCCGGCCGCCACGAAGGCGGCACTGCTCGCCCGGGCGATCGAGGACGGACTCGTCCGACCGGAAGATATCGGCATCTACCGGTCGCAGGCGTCGGCCGACCGGCCGACCCCCTAACAGGTGTCATGACAGTCGACCCCGGAACCGGGCAGGCTCACCGTTACCGCCAACCGTCACCGGGAGGTCGCACCGTGCCGGAGGACGCCGCACCCTTCTTCGTCGGACCGCACCGGTTCGACGCCGACGACGACCCCACCCGTCCCGTGCTCGACCGGCGCTACGAGTTGGTGCCCGAGCCGGGCGAACGCCTGCTCGGGCAGCACCGCCTGCGTGTCGCCGGTCACCTGCTCGGCCCGAGCGAGGACGTCCGCTGCTGGTCGCTGCCCGCCCCGGCGACTGTCACAGTGACCGAGCGCCGGCTGGCGTACGTCTGCACCGGATCCGAACTGTCTGTGGTCTCCGGGCGGGACGGCCGGACGGGTGCCCGGCACCGGCGTCCGGTCCGGCTGTCCCGCCTGGTCAGCGGCCAGATCCGCTGGCAGTGGCCGTCCCGACTGGAACTGGTCGAGGTGGGCGACGGCATCGGTGAGTTGCGCATCGTGTGCGACGCGCTGCGCACCATCCGGCAGCCGGCGCTGGCGCTCACCGGCCCGGTCGGTCCGGTCGCCGCGCTGGCCCGGCAGGTACGCCGCGCGGTGGCCGGGTTCCGGCTCGCCAACGCCGAACTGGTGGACCTGTCCCCGCCGGAGCGGGACGTCCTCGCCGTCCGGGTGGCCGCCTCCCCCGGCCCGACGCTGGGCACCGTGACGTTGCCGGGCTCGCTGCCGGTGGAGTTCCTGTCCCGCGACGACTACTACCGTCCGCCGGCGGCCGAGGCGTCGCCGTGGGCGTGGTCGGGCTTCCCCGCCCACGACCAGCCCGGCTCCGCCTGCTGACGCTCCCCCGCGGCGGAACCCGGCGTGGTCAGGAGACGCTGCGGGTGCGACGCTCGGACCGGTCCAGCTCGGCCGCCTCCTCCGGGGTCGGCGCGCTGCCGCCCAGGTGGGCCGGCTGCCACCAGGTGTCGTCCGGGCCGGACGGCTTGTCCGGGTACTCCCGCTGGGCCCGGTCGACGAGCGCCGACAGCCGGGTACGCAGGTCGGCGGTCATGACCGTGGCGTCCGGGTAGGCGGCCGGGTCCATCGGCTCGCCGACGACGATGGTGATCGGCGTGTGCCGGCGGGTCAGCGTGCGCGGGCGGCCCTTGGTCCACAGCCGCTGGGTGCCCCAGAGCGCGACCGGCAGCAGCGGCACGTTCGCCTCCTGCGACATCCGGGCCGCGCCGTTCTTCAGGTCCTTCACCGTCAAGGAGCGGCTGATCGTCGCCTCCGGGAAGACGCCGACCACCTCGCCCCGGCGCAGCGCGCCGACAGCGGCGGCGTACGAGCCGGCCCCGGCGGCGCGGTTGACCGGGATGTGCTTCATGCCGCGCATCAGCGGCCCGGAGACGCGGTGCCGGAAGACGCTGTCCTTGGCCATGAACCGAACCAGCCGCCGGGCCGGGTGCGCGCCGTAGCCGCAGAAGATGAAGTCGAGGTAGCTCACGTGGTTGGACGCGAGGACGGCGCCGCCGGTGTGCGGCACGTGCTCGCTGCCGGACACGTCCAGGCGCAGGTCGAGGAGCCGGAACATCGTCTTCGCGGCGGTGATCACAGGGGGGTACACGAGTTCCGACATGTCGAAACTTTACCCCGGGTAGGTTACGCGACCGTAGGGCCGATCTGCCCTCGGCAGACCGGGTCGCGCCCCGGCCCGGACGCGGCGACGATGGCGCCGTGACCGACCGCGCGGTGCTGCTGCTCCGGGGGCGCGACGACGAAGCGGTGCCCGCCGCCCAACCGGTCGAGCTGACCGGCCGGCTGCTCGCCGCCGGGCACCCGGCGCATCTGTGGCTCACGCACGGCGGTCACGCGCTCGACCTGGCCCGGCCCGACCTGCGCGCGGCTGCCGCCGCGTTCCTGGACAGCATCCTGCCCGCCGCCGCCGGCGACTAGGTTCGAGGCATGCCGGACCTCGCCGCGATCGTCATCCACTGCCGTGATCCCTACCTGCTGGCTCCGTTCTGGAGTGCGGTCACCGGGATGCCGGTCGCCGAGTCGGACCGGGTGAAGCTCGCCGAGGGCACGCTCGCCCCGGCCGAGGCGGTGCTGCTGCGCGACCCGCACGGGCGGCGCCCGGACCTGTGGATCAGCCCCGCCGACACGCTGCCCGCCCCCGGCCGGATCCACCTCGACCTGGTCGGCGACGCCGAGGAGCGGGCCGCGGTGCTGGAGGCGGGCGCCACGGTCGTCCGCGAGCTGCCGCGCTGGACCGTGCTGGCCGACCCGGAGGGCAACGAGTTCTGCCTGCTCCCGCCGAACGAGGCGCACACCGCGTCGCCACCCGGGCACTGACCCGGCTCAGTCGGCCAGTTCCTCGAGGTCGATCCGGCCCCTGGCGAACGCGTCCACCCGACCCCAGCGGCCCGGGATGTCCAGCACCTCGATCCGTCCCATGCCCACCGGCAGCCGCGGGTCGACCGCCAGGTGCTGTTCGTGCGGCTCCAGACCCAGCATGCTGCGCAGGAGCAGCAACGGCGCGCCCGTGGACCAGGCCTGCGGGCTGCACGCGGTCGGATACTCCACCGGGAACTTGGTCAGCTCGCGCCGGTAGCCGCCGAACGCCTCCGGCAGCCGGCCGTCGAAGTAGGTGGCCGCGTCGAGGATGCCGTTGGCCACGGTGGCGGCCTCCTCGGCGAAGCCGTACCGGCGCAGGCCCCAGGCGACGAACGAGTTGTCGAACGGCCAGATCGTGCCGTTGTGGTAGCCGATCGGGTTGTAGCGGACCTCGCCCTCGGCCAGCGTCCGCACCCCCCAGCCGGACCAGAGCCGGGGGCCGACCAGATGCTCGGCGATCCTCGGCGCCCGCTCGTCGTCCACGATCCCGCTCCACAGCAGGTGGCCGATGTTGGAGCTGAGCACCTCGCACTGGCGCCCGTCCGGGTCCAGCGCCAGCGCGTAGAAGCCGCGGTCGGCGACCCACCAGTCGTTGTTGAAGCGCCGCTTCAGCTCCGCCGCCCCGCGTTCCAGCTGATCGGCGTACGCGGGGTCGCCCCAGAACTCCCGGGCCATCCGGGCGGCCCGCACCTTCGCGTCGTACGCGTACCCCTGCACCTCGCAGGTGGCCCGCGGGAACGGCGGCAGCGTGCCGTCGGCGTACGAGATGGAGTCCCACGAGTCCTTCCAGCACTGGTTCTCCAGGCCGGTGTCGGTGTTGCGCCGCTCGTACCAGATGTAGCCGTTGCCGAGCAGGTCGGCGTAGTCGTCGATCCACTTGAGCGCGGCCCGGCACTCCCGTTCCAGCTCCTTGACCAGCGCGCCGTCGCCGCTCCACCGCTCGTACTCGTCGAGCAGCACCACGAACAGCGGGGTCGCGTCCACCGAGCCGTAGTACGGCGAGTGCGGCTGCTCCTCGAACGCGGCGGTCTCGCCGTACCGCATCTCGTGCAGGATCCGGCCCGGATCCTCGTCCCGGAAGTCGTCGAACCGGGTGCCCTGGAGCGCGGCGAGGATGCGCAGCGTGGTCTTCGACATCTCCGGCGCGAACGGCAGCACCTGCAGGCAGGTGAGGATGCTGTCCCGGCCGAACATGGTCATGAACCAGGGCAGGCCGGCCGCGGGCAGCGTCTGCCCGCCGAGCGACAGCGGCGAGAAGCGCAGCGCCGCGAGGTCGACCAGGCTCCGCCGATACGTCGCGGCGACCCGGTCGTGCTCGCTGTTCACCTTCGGGGCCCGGCTGATCCACTCCTCCAGGTCGTGCTGGAGCGCGAGCCGCTCGGTGCCGTGCGCGCGCAGTCCCATCCGCAGGTCCCGGCCGCCGGGGCCGATCGCGAACGTCTGCACGTCGATGACGGCGTCCCACTGCTCGTTCGGTTCCAGCCGGATGCTCCACGCGAAGCCCCGCTGGTCGTAGCGGGCCGGCTGGTCGGCGGAGACGATCGTCTCCCGCCGGAAGTTGCCGCGCCGGTAGCCCAGGCGCAGCCGGTCCGACTCAGCCTCGGCGTAGTGTTCGCCCTTCTTGTTCAGAATCTCGTCCTTGACCTGGAACAGGTCGGCGAAGTCGGACCCGGCGTCCATCCGGATCTGCAGGTCGACCGCCTTCTCGTCGTGGTTGAGGATGGTCAGCGTCTCGCGGAAGCTGCCGCCGACCGCCCGCTCCCGGATGATCGACAGCTTCGCGTCGACGTAGTGCGTGGCCATGCCGGGCACCAGGAAGAACCGGGCCTCGTAGTACTGGAGGTCGTCGTAGGACAACGCGTTGAGCCGCTCGCCGTTGACGGTGAGCACCCACTTCGACAGGTACCGCGTGTCGAGCGAGAACAGGCCGGTCGGCTCGTTCGGTGTGGCCTCGATGTCGCCGGTGTCCTCGCTGACCACGAACGTGTTGCCGTCCAGGATCCGGACGGTGTTGTTCCCGGGCATCAGGCACCCCTCCCGCTGAACGTGTGGTGCGGTCCGCGGGAGTCCGGCGGACCGGGGAAGACCCGCTCGACCTGCAACACGAGCCGCAGGTCACCCATGACTGTCATGTCACCGCGCAGCAGCGCCGCGATGGCGTTCTCCTCACCGCCGACCAGCTCGGCGAACAGGCGCGGCTCGGTGCCGACCACCGTGTCCGCCTCGCCGTCCGCCTGCCGGACCCGCAGACTGCCGTGATCGATCTCCAGCACCCAGTGCGTGGTGTGCGGGCCCTCGTGCAGGTCGAAGCGGAGCGTTCCGGATGTCTTGGCCAGCAGGGGCTCGAACCCCCGCCGATCCAGGTCCTCGAAGAATCTCGTGGTCGTGTCCACCATCCGAGCGACTCCTCCCGCGTCAGCGGTCTGCCTGTCCGAGGCCCGTGTCCCCGCCGAATCGGGGGCCAACCTCGCCCGAACCGGGTGAGCGCGGCGCACCGTCGCGACGCGCGACGCCGGCCCCCGAACCGGGAGCCGGCGTCATCGCGGCGGACAGGTCTAGTTGTTGGGGTCGTCGGCGCTGATGTCGGCGAGCACCGACTGGGGTTCCCGCTCCACCGCCAGGTCACCCATGGAGACCAGGCCGACCAGACGGCCGTCGTCGACCACCGGGAGGCGACGGACCGCGTACGTGCGCATCAGGTCGGCGGCGGCCACTGCGTCGTCGTACTGGCTGACCGTCACCACGTCCTTGGTGGTGATCTGGTTGAGCCGGGTGGCGGTGGGGTTCATGTTCTCGGCCACGCCCCGTACCGTGATGTCCCGGTCCGTCACGATGCCGACCACGTCGTCGCCGTCGGTCACCACCACGTCGCCGATGGCGCCGTCGCGCATCTCCTGCGCGGCGGCCATGAGCGTGTCGTTGCCGTCCATCGTCACCAACCGGGTCGTCATGAACTCTCCGACCGTTGTCATGGTGCTCCCCTCTCGGTGTCGGCACCGCGGTCTACCCGCCGCCGCGGGCGGGGTAACGCGGGCGCCGCCGGGATGCCCAGCACCACGCCCACCAGATCGGCGACCGCGTCCGCGAGCCCGCTTGCAGCGCGCGGCATCCCGCCCGGCGCCGTTCTCCGGCACCCGCGGGGCCAGCACCAGCAGCGTGGTCAGCGCTCGGCGGCGACCAGCTCGGCGAGCTGCACGGCGTTGAGCGCCGCGCCCTTGCGCAGGTTGTCGTTGGAGCAGAACAGCGCGAGCCCGTGCTCGACGGTCTCGTCGGCCCGGATCCGGCCGACGTACGTCGGGTCCTGGCCGGCCGCCTCCAGCGGCGTCGGCACGTCGCGCAGCGCCACGCCGGGCGCGCCGTCGAGCAGCTCACGGGCCCGGGCCGGGTCGATCGGCCGGGCGAACCGGGCGTTGATCTGCAGCGAGTGGCCGGTGAAGACCGGCACCCGCACGCACGTGCCGGAAACCTTCAGCCCGGGGATCTCCAGGATCTTGCGGCTCTCGTTGCGCAGCTTCTGCTCCTCGTCCGTCTCGAAGGAGCCGTCGTCGACTATCGAACCGGCCAGCGGGAGCACGTTGAAGGCGATCGGACGGGCGAACGAGCGCGGCGCCGGGAACTCCACCGCCCCGCCGTCGAAGGCGAGCGAAGCGGCGTCCTCGGCCACCTTGCGGACCTGCTCGTCCAGTTCCGCCACACCGGCCAGGCCGGCGCCGGAGACCGCCTGGTAGGTGGCGACGACGAGGCTGACCAGCCCGGCCTCGTCGTGCAGCGGGCGTAGCACCGGCATGGCGGCCATCGTGGTGCAGTTCGGGTTGGCCACGATGCCCTTCGGGCGGTCCGCGACCGCGTGCGGGTTGACCTCGGCCACCACCAGCGGCACCTGCGGGTCCATCCGGAACGCCGAGGAGTTGTCGATCACCACGGCGCCGGCCTCGGCGACCCGGGGAGCCAGTTCCTTCGCGGTGCCCTTGCCCGCCGAGAAGAGCACGATGTCCAGGCCGCGGTAGTCAGCGGTGTCCGCGTCCTCCACGGTGACCTCGCCGTCGCGCCAGGGCAGCGTGCGCCCGGCCGACCGGGCCGAGGCGAACAGGCGCACCTGCTCCGCCGGGAACTCGCGCTCCGCCAGCACCTGCCGCATGACGCCACCGACCTGACCGGTGGCTCCCACAATGCCGATCCTCATGCCCGCGAGGCTACCCATCCGGGCGGTGCGGGTGGGAAACGTTTCCCACCGCGCGGATGCGGGGCGACGGGAATCACAGGCCGCCGCCCCGCCCGGTCACGTGTGGTCGACCACCTCGCCGAGACCGCTGGCGACCAGCTCGTCCCGGACGACCGCCGCGTCCCCCTCGATCACCATGGTCAGCGACTCGGGGTGCAGGTAGGTCGCGGCCGCCGCGGAGACGTCCTCGACGGTCGCCGCGAGCAGCTGCTCCCGCAGCCGCGCGTGGTAGTCGTCCGGCAGGTCGTGCACGACCAGCGTGCTCAGCGCCGCGGCGATGGCCCGCGGGCTCTGCAACTCGACCGAGAGCTGCCCGGCGCGCCAGGAACGCGCCACCTCCAGCTCGTCCTCGGTGACACCGGTCAGCTGGGTACGCGAGACCTCGCCCACCGACTCGACGAGCGCCGGCGCGGTCACCGCGGTCTGCACGCCGGAGCTGACCGCGAACCGGCCGAACCGGCGGGACGAGGCGAAGTCCCCCCGGATCCCGTACGTGTAGCCGCGTACCTCGCGGATCAGGTGGTTGAGCCGGGACGTGAACGCGCCGCCGAGCACGGTGCCGGCGAGCGTCATCGGCACGTGGTCGGGATGGGCGCGGTGCGGGGACGGATGGCCCAGCCGCAGCGTCGACTGCACCGAGCCGGGCCGGTCCACCAGGATGATCCGCCGCTGCCCGGCCAGCGGCACCTCGACCGGGCCGCCGCGTTCCACCGGACCGCCGCCCGCGCCGGCGAACGCCGTCGCGGCGAGCGCGTCCAGGTCGATCCGCTCCAGGTCACCGGCGACGACGAGCGTGCCGGGGCGGATGAACCACTCCGAGTGGAAGACGGTCACGTCGTCCACCTCCAGCGCGGCGACGCTGTCCGGGTCGCCGTAGAGCGGGCGGCCCCACCGGTGCTGCGCGCCGAACAGCTCGGCCCGCAACACCGCGTCGGCACGCGGGCCGGGGTTGGCCCAGTCCATCCGCAGCGCGGTGGCCTCGTCGTCGCGTACGCGCAGCACGTCGGCCGGGTCGAGCCGGGGGGTACGGACCGCCTCGGCCAGCAGCTCCACGGCGGCGGTCAGCCGGTCCACCGGCACCTGCACGCTCACCTGGAACGAGTCCCAGTCCAGCCCGGTCGCCAGCTCGGTGCCGAGCGCCTCGATGGCCAGCGCGTACGCGGTGGCGTCCCGCTGCGCGGTGCCCTCCTCCAGCGCCTTGGCCAGCACCGCGCCGAGGCCCTCCTTGCCGACCGGCTCCCGGCCCGCGCCGCCGTCGAGCAGCAGCAACGCGACGGCGAGGTTCTGCCCGGGCAGGTGCGCGGCGACCACCTGGCCGCCGGCCGCCGTCCGCCGGACCACCTGCGGGAACCGGTAGGCGCGGGCGGCGCCGGGGCCGGGACGGGTGGTGATCAGCGACATCAGTTCTCCTCGGGCAGGTAGGTCAGGATGACCCGGTCGGCGGCGCCGAGCAGTTCGGCGGCCTGCTCGGCGATCTGCTCCGCGGTCACCGCGAGCCAGGCCGGCAGCCGGTCGGCCGCACGGGCCGGGTCACCGAACTGGGTGGCGTACCGGCCGAGCGTGTCGGCCCGGCCGTCGACGGTGGACATCTGCCGCCACCACATGGTGCTCAGCAGCGCCTTGGCGCGGTCCAGCTCGGCGGCGGTCACCGGCACGGTGGCCAGCTCGTCGACCACCTCGGCCAGCCCGTCGCGCAGCCGCTCGGCGCTCACCCCGGGGCGGGCCGTGGCGGTGGCGATCAGCGGGGCGGGCGCGTGCGCCAGGTCCACCCCGTACGCGCCGACCAGGTCCGGCTGGGCGATCCGCTCCCCGTCGGCGAGCCGCTGGTAGAGGCGGCTGCCCCGGCCGCTGCCGAGCACGGTGCCCAGCACCGTGGTCACGTCGTACCCCTGGGTGCCGAACGGGTGGGTGCGGTGCGCGACGTAGACGCGGGGGGCGGGCACGTCGGCGGTGACCGTCTCCACCGCCGGGCGGCCGGTGGCCGGCACGGTCCGGCCGTCCGGCGCGGCCGGGATGTCGGCGCGCGCGGCGAGGCCACCGAAGTACTTGTCGGCGAGCGCGAACACCTCCGCCGCATCCGTGTCGCCGACCACCGTGAGGACGGCGTTGTTCGGCGCGTAGTAGGTGCTGTGGAACTCCTGGAAGGTGGCCAGGTCGGCGGCGTTCAGGTCGGCCATCGACCCGATCGTCGCGTGGTGGTACGGGTGGCCGGGCGGGTAGAGCAGCGGCAGCAGGCGCAGCCACGCGTCGCCGTACGGCACGTTCTCGTAGCGCTGCCGGCGCTCGTTCTTCACCACGTCGCGCTGGTTGTCAAGCGTCTCCTGGGTCAGCGCCGGCACCAGCCCGCCCATCCGGTCGGCCTCCAGCCAGAGCGCCAGTTCCAGGTGCTCGGCCGGCACCGTCTCGAAGTAGTTGGTCCGGTCCGGGTTGGTGGTCGCGTTGAGCGAGCCGCCCGCGCCCTGGATCAGCTTCATGTGCTCGGTCTTCGCCACGTTCACCGAGCCCTCGAACATGAGGTGCTCGAAGAGGTGGGCGAAGCCGGTCTGGCCCGCGGGTTCGTGGCGTGAGCCCACGTCGTACCAGAGGTTGACCGCCACCGCCGGGGCGGTGCGGTCCTCGCTCACCACCACACGCAGGCCGTTGTCCAGTCGGGTCGTCTCGATCGGCCAGGGGAAACCGCTGTCGGGCATGAGACGACGCTATCCGATCTCGGAGGCGGAAAGGTGACACGCGCGCCGGAGCATCGTCGGTGCCCGCCGGGGTACCCGTGCGGGCATGGCCGCCACCACACCCTCCGCCGTCGAGCGGGCCGCCGCCGCGCTGGCCCGGCTCCGGCACGCCCGGCTGCTGCACCCGGCCGGGCGCACGTTCGCCGGCCAGGCCCGGATCTGGGGTACGCCGGGACCGCCGACCGGGGTGCCGATGCTCGACCTGCCGGGCCGGTGGCCGGCCACGATCCGCCTGTCCAAGGGCGTGCCGACGCCGGGCCGCTGGCCGGACCTGCTGGGCGTGGCGGTCCGGCTGCACCGCGACCCGGAGCCGCCGGTGGACCTGTTGTGGAGTTCCAGCGGCGCCGCGCCGGTGCTGCGGAACCTGCCGGTGCCCCGGCGGCGCTTCACCGGGACGTACACGTCGATCATGCCGTTCCGGGCCGGCGGACGGCGGCTGCTCCTGGCCGTCCTGGCCGACCCGGAGTCGCCCGACCTGGGTCGCGGCCTGGCCGAGGCGGGCGCGGCGATCTCGGCCGACGAGGCCCGGCTGGTGCTGGCGGTGGCCTCGGCGGTGGGCCGGTGGCGGCCGTTCGGCGAGGTACGCCTCGACGACGAGCGCGGCGCCGCAGAGGACGCCGCGCTCGCGTTCGACCCGATCGGCAACGTGCCGCCGGGGTTGTGCCTGACCGGCCCGCTGGCCCGGCTGCGGGACGACAGTTACCGGGGTTCCCGCCGGGCCCGGGGCGCGGCGCTCAGTCGGGCGGCTCGACGGGGGTGACGGTCTGCTCGGAGGTGCGGTGCTCCAGCACCGTGTCGGGGGCGGCGTTCTGGTCCGCCTCGCGGATGTCGGACTCGGCGAGGATCGCGTCGGCCTGCGCCTGGGCGTCGTCGCTGCCCGCCGCCGCCTCCTCCGGCAGCAGGTGCGCCCGGGATTCGATCCGTTCCTGGTCGCTCTGATGGTGACTCATGGCTGTCCCCATACCCCGCGTTCCAATGTTCGGAACGACAGCGGGCTTTCCGGCGCGCGTCGGGTACGCTGGCCGACGTGACGCGGTCGTATCGATGGTTTAGGCAGCCGGCTGGAGGAGCCGGTGACTCGACCATGAGCTGACGTCACCACCTCTTCGAGCCGGCCGGGCAGGGATCGTTTCCCTGCCCTTTCGTATGCGAGCAGCCGGCTCGATCCCCCGGACCCGGCACGGGGGCACGGTCGGCGGAAGGAATCTCCACCGTGACCACGTCCCAGGACGCCCATCGGGTCATCGACCAGCGCATCGACCGTGTGGTGCCGCTGACCACCCCGGCCCTGCTGCACCACCACCTGCCGCTCGACACCCCGCTGGCGGAGGCCGTCGTGGCGGGCCGGCGGGCCGTCGGCCGGGTGCTGGACCGCGCCGACGACCGGCTGCTCGTCGTCGTCGGCCCCTGCTCCGTGCACGACCCGGCCGCCGCCCTGGAGTACGCGGGCCGGCTGCGCGAGGCCGCCGCCCGGGTCGCCGACGACCTGCTCGTGGTGATGCGTGTCTACTTCGAGAAGCCGCGCTCGACGGTGGGCTGGAAGGGCCTGATCAACGACCCGGCGCTGGACGGCTCCGGCGACGTGAACACGGGCCTGCGTACCGCGCGGGCGCTCCTGCTCGACGTGCTGCGGCTGGGCCTGCCGGTGGGCTGCGAGTTCCTCGACCCGATCACCCCGCAGTACATCGCGGACACGGTGGCCTGGGGCGCGATCGGCGCGCGGACGGTGGAGAGCCAGGTGCACCGGCAGCTCGCCTCCGGGTTGTCCATGCCGATCGGCATGAAGAACCGCCCGGACGGCAGCATCGCCACCGCCGTGGACGCGATCCGGGCGGCCGGTGTGCCGCACGTCTTCCCCGGCATCGACGTCTCCGGCACCCCGGCGATCATGCACACCCGGGGGAACGCGGACGGGCACCTGGTGCTGCGCGGCGGTGGCGGCCGGCCGAACTACGACGCGGAATCGGTGGCCGGGGCGCTGGAGCTGCTGCGGGCGGCGGGACTGCCGGAGCGGGTGGTGGTCGACGCCAGCCACGCCAACAGCGGCAAGGACCACCGCAACCAGCCGCTCGTCGCCGCCGACGTGGCCGCTCAGCTCGCCGCCGGCCAGCGCGGGATCGCCGGCATCATGCTGGAGAGCTTCCTCGTGCCCGGCCGGCAGGACCTGGACCCGACCCGGGAGCTGGCGTACGGCCAGTCGGTCACCGACGCCTGCATCGGCTGGGACACCACCGCCGAGGTCCTGGACCACCTGGCCCAGGCCGTCCGGGCCCGCCGGGCCACGCTCCCGGCACCGGCCTGAGCGGAGTTGGGGAGCGTTTGACCGGTTCGGTGCCGGGTAGGTGGTCGGCGTGACCGATGACGCGCCCGTGACGGAGCAGCCCGACACCAGGCCGCTCGACGACCTGCTCGACGACATCTACCACGGCCAGGAACGGATCACCCAGGCGGACATCTACCGCCGGGCGGTGGCCGCCGAACTCCCGGCGGAGCTGCTCACCCGGATCGCCGCGCTCCCGCAGGGCGAGTACGCGGCGGACGAGGCGGCGGATCTGCTGGGCGGCACGGTCGCCTGAGCCCCCGGAGGACCGAGAGGACGCGACATGACCGACCGCAACCCCGACCACGAGCACCTGGCGGCGCTCGGCCAGCCCCCGGAGGGCGTCGACACGCTGCCGGAGCCGGACTTCGCCAACGAGCACGACCGCACCGCCGTGGACCGGGAGATCATCACCGGCGAGGACGAGGACGAGCGGGAGCCGGAGACGTCGCGCGGCTGGGCCGGCGAGGACCACGGCACCACCCCCACCTGACGGTGGGACGCATGCGAGAGGGGGCCGGCGCGTGCCGGCCCCTCTCGTGTCCACGGGTCACGCCTCGTGGCGACCGCCCTCGGCGGCCTGCTGGGCGACCGCGTACCCCATCTGGAGGAAGTCGGAGGCGGCCACCGCGGTCAGTGCGGTGGCGACCAGCCGGGTCAGCCGGGGCGCCAGCACCAGACCGCCGGTGAGCCCGGTGGCCACCCAGACCGCCAGGCAGAACGGGCAGCTGACCAGCTCGCCGAGCGCGTGCCGGGTCGGGCTGCCCTCGTCGCGGACCTGCTCCATCACCTCGCCACTGCCGATCGGGTGGTCGTAGCGGGTGAACGGCGCCCGCAGCGGGCTGGTGATCGCGTCCTTGGACAGCAGCCGGCTGAGCTTGTGCGTGGCGATCGACAGCAGCACCACGTCCGCGGGCGTGGGCCGCTCGGGCACCGGCCGGCCGGTGGCGCGGACCAGGCCGACGAGAGCGGCGGTCACACCGGCGTACGTGCCCATCGCCTGCAGGTAGCCCTCCAGCGGCCGGTGCTCGTGCGGCGCGTACGCCTGGCGCAGGCGCGCCACCTTCTGCTTCAGGCCACTCCCGGTCAACCCGGCCTCCTCGTGCTCGTCGTGCGGGCCGGCCTCAACCGGCGGTCAGGTTCTCGGCCACCTCGCGGTCGAGGTTGGCCAGGATCTCGTCGGCCAGGTCGTGGTCGGGCCCGGCCAGGTCCAGCCGCACCCGGGCGCCGCCCGCGTCGGCCGGCTCCACGTCGATCTCGGCGGACCAGTCGGCGGCGCTCCACCGGGCCCGCATGTCGTCGGCGTCGACGACCTCCACCTGGCAGGTGCCGGAGTTGCGCAGCCGCTCGGGCAGCCAGGCCGAGGAGCGGTCCGGGTCGGTCGCGGTGTTGAACACCACCTCCGGCGGCGCGGACATGCCGCGCTCGGCGTGGCTGGCCATCAGGCGTCCCGCAACCGGCTCGGGTCGACCTCCCGGCCGGGGTGCCGGGCCAGGTACTCGGTCTCCAGTTCGGCGGTGCGCCGCAGGTGGTTGGCGAGTGCCGAGTCGGTGGCGTGCCGCAGCGTGTCCAGCCGGGTGCGGTGCAGGCTCTGCATCTCCCGGACCAGGTCCTCGTCGCCCAGGTCCGCGGGGTCCACCCCGACCTGCTCTCCGTCGGCGTCGACGGTGCGGGCGTGATCGCCGTCCCACTCCGCGACCCGCTGTTCCGGGCTCGCGTCCCGGCGTACCGATTCGGTCATCGTCGCCCCCTCTTCTCGTTCGGGTTGGCACCTGTTCGGATGCCCACCGGGCGTGTCACCAAACCCGCCCGGACTACGACGCCGCGTCGGAGACGCCCGGCGGTCCCGGTACTCTCGTGGGCATGGAGCGGCTCTGGACACCGGCGTGGATCGTCCGCCACGTGGCCATGGTCGTGCTGGTGGCGGGTTGCCTGGGAATGGGCTGGTGGCAGGTCACCCGCGCCGCCGGGGGCAACGCGATCAGCTTCGGTTACGCGATCGAGTGGCCGGTCTTCGCCGGTTTCGTGATCTTCGTCTGGTGGCGTGAGGTCCGCCAGGCGCTGCGCGCCACCGATCCGGCGCCGCCGGCCGGTCCCGCGCCGTCGGTGACCGCCGGTGCCGAGCCGGTCGCCGCCACCCCGGCGGTACGCCGGCCGGTGCGCGTCGTGCGGGCGCCCGCCGTACCGGCCGACGGGGCGGACGACGCCGAGCTGGCCGCGTACAACCGCTACCTATCCTGGTTGAACGCCAATCCGGGCGCCCGGCCCGGCGACTATCCCGGCTGAGGCCGGTGCGGAAGGACGGACGACGGTGAGCGGAGCCTTTACCCGGTACCGCGTGATCGCCTGGATCGTGGGCGTGGCGCTCGTGGTGCTGGTCCTGATCGGCATGCCGCTGAAGTACGGCTTCGACAACCCGGGCGTGGTGGGCGTGGTCGGCGTGGCGCACGGCTGGCTGTACATGCTCTATCTGGCGCTCACGTTCGACCTGTCCCGCCGGGCGAACTGGCCGCTGAAGCGGATGCTGCTGGTGATGCTCGCCGGCACCGTGCCGTTCGTCTCGTTCTACGCCGAGCGGCGGGTGAGCCACTGGGTGGCCGCCGAGGCCCGGCCGCGTACGCCGGAGCCGGTCGCGGGCTGACCGCCGCTCACCGGGCGGGCCGCCACGGTCCGGCCGCCGGCGGGTCGGCCCAGCCGTCCAGCCGCGCCGCCTCTCTGGCCCGTCCCAGCGCACGGGCGACCTGGCCGAACTGCCGCTCGTCGTCGCTGCTGAACAGCAACACCTCGGTGCCCCGCACCCGTCCCCACAGCTCGTGCGCCGGGGGCCGTACGCGGTCGCCGATCAGCACGAGCAGCAGCGGCACCAGCCCGACCGCCCCGAGCAGGAGGTACGCCCCGGCGGTGAGCCGGTGCAGGCCGCCGGTGAAGCCGAGGAGCAGGCCGACCGCGGCGATCATCGTGGCGGACACGGCGACGGCCCGGATCGCCAGCCGGTCGTGCGGCCCGCGGTCGGTCCGGAGCTGGGTGATCTCGGACACCGGCCAGCTGTTGCGGCCGACGGTGAAGCGTTCGGCGGTGACGACGATCCCGGGCCGGGCGTAGAGCAGCCTGGGCGCGGCGGGTCGCGGCGAGCGGGACGGTTGGGTGGCGGAGCGGTCGGTCTGCACGGCGGCCTCCCGGGAGCAGGGATCCCGTGGTGGGATTTCCCGTCCGGGCTCCATTGTGTTGGGCTCGCGCCACCTGATCTCGGGGTTTGTCGTGACTTCGGCCGGCAGCGCCTGGCGACATCCGCCCAGAACGACGAATCGGGCGGGTCGCCTCATCCACCCACCGGATCCCGCTCATCACTTTCCGCCACTTTGCCAACTTTCGCCCCTGCTTGAACTCCCGGCTACTGCGATCACGGGTTAGGTTGTCCAGGTCGGCCCGGTCGACAGCCGTCCACCCGGACGGCCCCGGGCCGGTGTCGCCGGGTCGTGAACACGCCCGGCGACCGGTGGGAGAGGAGCTTTCCGCTCTTGTCGTCCTTACGGATGCTGCTCCGCTCGCTCGCGGTGGCCGGCCTCTCGGCCGCGCTGCTCGTCCCGGCGCAGGTGGCCCGGGCCGAGCCGACCCCCGCCGAGCTGACGAAGCAGATCGAGAAGTCCTCGACTGAGCTGGAGCGAATCGTCGAGTCCTACAACAAGCTCAACGAGGACATCAAGGCCAACAAGGCCACCGCGGCCGCGTTGGAGGCCCGGATCGGGCCGTTGCAGGAACAGGCCGAACGCAGCCGCGCCGACGTGGGCGTGCTGGCCGCGACGGCGTACAAGACCGGTGGCATGCGCACCGCGGCGGCCCTGCTGGACCCGGGCGGCCAGGCCACGCTGCCGGAGCGGCTGGGCACGCTCGACCAGCTCACCCGCCAGCGGCAGCGCACCATCACCAGCTTCACCGCCGACCAGCAGCGGCTGATCGACCAGAAGACCCGGTTGGACGTCACGCTCGCCCGGGAGGCGGCGCAGGCCAAGCAGCTCAAGTCCGCGAAGACGCGGATCGAGGCGGACCTGTCCGACCTCTACGAGATGCGGCGCAGGGCGTACGGGCGGGCCAACGAGGCGCCCGGCAACCCCAGCTCGGCGGGCAAGCCCCCGGCCGTCTCCGGCGACGCCGGCACGGCCGTGCGGTTCGCCTACGGCGCGGTCGGCAAGCCCTACGGCTACGGCCAGGACGGCCCCGGCAGCTACGACTGCTCGGGCCTGACGCTCGCGGCGTGGCGGGCCGCCGGAAAGTCGCTGCCGCACAGCGCGGCGCGGCAGTGGGGCGTCACCACGCGGATCAGCCGCAGCCAGCTGCAGCCGGGCGACCTGGTGTTCTACTCCGGGCTCGGGCACGTGGCGCTGTACGTCGGCAACGGCCAGATCATCGACGCGCCGAGCGCCGGACGCAACGTCAGCAAGCGCGGCATGAACATCATGTCGATCGCCGGCTACGGCCGGGTCTGAGCACCACGAGAACGGCGAACGGCCGGCGTCCCCCTGTCGGACGCCGGCCGTTCGTCGTTCATTGTTACCAGGTCAGGCCGCCTGGAGCCCTTCCGCGCGAGCCAGCTCACGCAGCCGGCCGAGAGCCTGGATCTCCAGCTGGCGGATGCGCTCGCGGGACAGCGAGAACCGCGACGCGACCTCGGTCAGCGAGTGCTCGCGCCCGTCCTCCAGGCCGTACCGGGCCCGCATGATGCCGGCGGAACGGTCGTCGAGGTGGTTGAGCAGACCCTCGATCCGCTGCCGCTCCAGGCCGGTGAGCACGATCTCCTCCGGCGACGGCGCGTCGCTGTCGGCGACCAGGTCACCGAGATTGGTGTCGCCGTCGTCGCCCACCGGGGTGTCCAGCGAGACGGTGTCCTGCGACCAGCGCACCAGCTCGTTGACCCGCTCGACGGTCACGCCGAGCGCGGTCGCGATCTGCTCCGGCTCCGGGTCGCCGCCCAGCTCACGGGTGAGCTGCCGGGCCACGTTGCGCATCCGGTTGACGTCTTCGACCAGGTGCACGGGCAGCCGTACGGTCCGCTCCTGCTGGGCGATCGCCCGGCTGATCGCCTGGCGGATCCACCAGGTCGCGTAGGTGGAGAACTTGAAGCCACGCTCGTAGTCGAACTTCTCGACCGCCCGGACCAGGCCGGTGTTGCCCTCCTGGATCAGGTCCAGCATGGGCATGCCGGAGCGCACGTAACGCCGGGCGATCGACACGACCAGTCGCAGGTTCGCGCGGATGAACAGGTCCTTCGCGCGCTCACCCTCGACGACCAGCCGCTCCAGGTCCGCCCGGTCGACGCCGTCGGGAATCCGGTCCTCGTCGAGCAGGTGCTCGGCGTAGAGGCCCGCCTCGATCGCCTTGGAGAGGTCGACCTCCCGGGCGGCGTCGAGCAGCGGCGTCCGGGAGATCTCGTGCAGGTAGACGCCGACCAGGTCCCGCTCCTCGGCGACCTCGTCGGTACGCATGCCGATGTTCTTGTCCACGATTGCCACGGTCCCCTCGCTCGCGCCGGTTGCCCGGTTCCTTGCCATCCCCACGTTCATCAGCCCTCCCCGCAACTTCCGCTGTGCCCGTAGGTGCTGACACCTACACAACAGATGTGACGCGTCGGGGATTCCATGTCGTGAGTCGAAACTGTCACGAATGCCTGAGTAGTAGCTGAGAGCCCGGTCCATGTTTCCTGTTACCGGCCCGGTTCGGGCGGCTCGCGGGCGCCGTCTCCGGCGTACTCCGGAGCTGCGAAATCGCCGCTCGCCCATGGAATGGCACCATTGCCTGTTCCATGAACACAGCAAGCCGCGTCACCGAGTCGTTGCGATCCTGGTCACTGCGAAATACGCGCCTGCGGACCGGTCGGTTCAGCCGTGCTCAAGGATTACCCTCCGCCTCGTTGAACAATCCGTGCGGGAGGGGTCGTCCCTCCCTGCACGTGATACGCGTCGCACCCGCCCGGCGGATGCGCCGGGCGGGGATCGGGCGGAACGGGCCAGGCCCGCGGCGGGCGGGGCGGAACGGTCAGGAGGCGAGCAGTTCGAGCGCCCCGCGTACCTGGTGGGCGGAGCGGGCCAGCGCGGCCCGGGCGGCGGGCACCTCGGCGCCGGAGACGAGCGCGACGAGCGCGGTCTTCAGGTCACCGTCGGCCTCCCCCAGGGCGACCCGGCACACCTCCTCGGCGCAGCCGGTGGCCTCCACGAGAATCGAGATCATGCGGCCGCGCAGCTTGGCGTTGGTGGCCACCATGTCGATCATCAGGTTCGAGTAGACCCGGCCCAGACGCACCATCACGGCCGTGGAGAACGTGTTGAGCACCAGCTTCTGCGCCGTGCCGGCCTTCATCCGGGTCGACCCGGTGACCACTTCCGGTCCGGTGTCCACCCCGATGAAGACGTCCACCGACGCGGCGGCCTCGGCCTCCGGATTCGCGCAGAGCAGCACCGTACCGGCCCCCTGCGCCCGGGACGCGGCGAGCGCCCCGAGGACGTACGGGGTGCGCCCGCTGGCCGCCAGGCCCACCACGAGGTCGCCGGGGCGTACGCACTCGACGGCCTCGGCGGCGCCACCGCGCTCGTCGTCCTCGGCGTCCTCGACGGCACGCCACATGGCGTCCGGGCCACCCGCCAGATGCGAGCAGAACCAGTGCCGGGGCGAGTTGAACGTGGGTGCCAGTTCGGCCGCGTCCAGCACGCCGAGGCGACCGGAGGTGCCGGCCCCGAAGTAGTGCACGCGGTGCCCGTCGCGCAGCGCGGAGACGGCCAGGTCGACGGTCTCGGCGATCTCGTCCAGCACGGCGGCGACCGCTGCCGGAACCCGCCGATCGGCCTCGTTGATGACGGTGAGCACGTCCCGGGTGGACATCAGGTCGAGGTCGACGCTGTGCGGGTTGCGCCGCTCGGTCGGCGCGCCCACGCGCACCACCGGTCGCACCGCCGCCACGCCGTCCCGCTCCACCCGACCCGCCGTCATCCCCGCCTCCGCCCGGGGCCGACCCGGCGCGACTGGACCGCCTCGGCGGTGGCCTCCAGGGCCTTCTTCGTCCGGGCCCGGCTGCGGGCGGCCACCCCGACGAAGAGGCAGTCGACCACTGTGAGCTGGGCCAGCCGGCTGGCGGTCGCGCCGGAGCGGTACGTCGTCTCCCGGGCGGCGGTGGTGAGCACGTGGTCCGCGACCTCGGTGATCGGTGAGCGCGGGAAGTTGGTCAGCGCCACGGTGGTGGCGCCGCGCGCCCGGGCCTGCTCCAGCACCTCGATGACGTCCGACGTGGTGCCGGTGTGCGAGATGCCGACCGCCACGTCGCCGCGGCTCAGCAGGGCGGCGGAGGTGAGCGCGGTGTGCACGTCCGGGAAGTAGAACGCGATGCGGCCGATGCGGTGCAGCTTCTGCTGGAAGTCGGAGGCGACGAACCCGCTGGCGCCCGCGCCGTAGACGTCGATCCGCCCGGCCGTGCCGATCGCCTCGACCACCTGCTCGCAGACCGCCGGGTCGAGCTGCTCGGCGGTCTGCTCCACGGCCCGGGCGTCGTTGAACGCGATCGTGGCGATGATCTGGGCGAGGTCCGCGCCCGGCGGGATGTCGCCGCCGACCACCCGCGCGTCCGGCGGCTCGACCCGGCGGGCGGCCTCGGCGGCGAGCCGGATCCGCAACTGGGGGTAGCCGTCCATGCCGACCGAGCGGCAGAAGCGGATCACCGTCGCCTCGGACGTCTCGGCGGCGGTGGCGAGGTCGGTGATCGTACGCCGGGCTGCGTCCGCCGGATCGGCGACGACCAGCCGGGCCACCCGCTGTTCGGCCGGGGACAGCGAGGGCAGCAGGCCGCTGATGTGGACGATCAGTCCACCGGGCTCGTGACTCGCAGAAATCTTCGGACTCTTCGCCACGGATGAAACTTACTTTCACACCGCGTGAGCGTCAACCATGACACCGCGTATCGGGAAATTTACCGTCTTCCGTGCCCGCCCTCCGGGCCAAGGATCCCATTGTCGCAGCCCCACCACCTCATCCGGTCCGGCCGAGTCGCTCCTGCCGCCCGACGTGCCGGTCCGCCGTCACGCGGCCGGGCCTGCCTGGTCGGCCTCGACCGGACGGGCCGGACGGCCCACCGCCGCGCCGCCGGGACGGTTGGCTAGCGTGTGCCCATGACGCAACGCACGGTGCTGGTGACCGGAGGCACGGGTGGGCTCGGCGGCGCGGTCACCGCCGCCTTCCTCGACGCCGGCTGGCGGGTGGTCGTACCCCAGCGGGAGCCCGGGACGGACGACGGCCCGGTCCGGGTCGTGGCCGACCTGCTCACGCCCGAGGGGGCCGCGCGGGCGGTCGGGGCCGCGACCGCCGAGCCGGACGCGCCGCTGCGCGCGGTGGTCAACCTCGTCGGCGGGTACGCCGCCGGCGGCCTGGTGCACGAGACCCCGGTCGACGACTTCGAGCGGATGCTGCGGCTGAACCTGCGCCCGACGTACCTGGTCACCCACGCGGCGCTGCCGCACCTGACGGCATCCGGCGACGGCGCGGTCGTCTGCGTCTCGGCCCGGGCGGCGGTCTCGCCGTTCCCCGGCGCCTCCGGCTACGCCACCGCCAAGGCCGCGGTACGGGCGTTCGCCGACACTGTCGCGGTCGAGTACCGGCAGCGCGGCGTGCGGTGCAACACGGTGCTGCCGAGCGTCATCGACACCCCGGCGAACCGCGCCGCCCAGCCCGGCGCCGACCACGGCCGCTGGGTGCCGCCGGCCGAGATCGCCGAGGTGATCCGCTTCCTGGCCTCCCCCGAGTCGGCGCCCACCAGCGGCGCGAGCATCCCGGTCTACGGGCGGGCCTGAACCGGCACCGGACCGTTCCGCCCGGCGTCACCGGCCGGGCGTCGCGGACCGGCCGGAGCCGGGCCGGGACCGGCGGCCGGGTCTTCGGGCAGCCACTCGCTCAGGTGCGCCCGGATCCGGCGGGCCACCTCCTCCGGCGGTCCGTTGCCGTCCACCACCACGAAGCTGCCGTACTCCGGCAGACCCCGGTACGCGGCGGTCGCGGCGGTCAGCCACTCCATTGTCTCGTGGTCGGTGCCGCGCCGCTCGATCCGCCGGTACGCCTCGGCGGGGTCGACGGTGAGCAGGAACGTCACCCGGGGCGCCGGGAAGATCCGGTACCCGGCCCGGGCCAGCCGCTCCCACCGCTGCCCGCCGTGCGCCCGGATGCTGGCGTACTGGCAGGCGGACCACCTGTCCATCACCGCCGTCCGGCCGGTCACCACGCAGCTGAGCAGCGCGAGCGCGATGGCCAGCCACCGCAGCACCGACTCGACGACGAGCAGGCCGTCGCGCCCGACGAGCCGCTGCGCGTCCGGACGGCCGAACCGCTGGGCGATCCGGCCGAGCCAGCGGCGGCCACCGGCGTTGCGGTGGTACGTGGCGGGACGGCCGGCGGCGGTGAGCGCCTGGGCGAGCCGGTGGGCCTGGGTGGTCTTACCTGAGCCGTCGATGCCGATCAGGGCGACGGCGCGCAGTCGGGCCCTGCCCCGCCGCGTCCGCAGTGAGCTGGCCACCCTCCCGAGGTTATCCGACCGATGCTCACGCGGCCCGTATGTCGCTTTCCTGCTCTGGTGGGGCGATCGCACCGCTACAGGTGTGACCGGAGCGTCCGCCGGGTACGCATCCTGGTCCCACCCCCCATTTTGACGACGAGGGAGCCGCAGATGGCCGAGCGCGGGGACGAGACCCTGGTGCACACGCTGAAGAAGGTCGCCGCCGTGCTCAAACAGTCCGAGATCCCGTTCGCGCTCGGTGGCAGCTTCGCGGTGTACGCGCACGGCGGTCACTCCAGCGACCACGACGTGGACTTCCTGCTCCGCGAGGCGGACGTCGACCGGGCCCTGGAGGCCCTGGTCGAGGCCGGCTTCACCGCCGAGCGCCCGCCGGAGGACTGGCTGGTCAAGGTCTACGACGAGGACCGGATGGTGGACCTCATCCACCGGCCGGTGGAGACGCCGGTGACCGAGGAGACGTTCACCGACACGATCGTGCGCCCGGTCGACGCGATCCACATGCCGGTGCTCTCGGCCAGCCAGCTCATGGTGCACAAGCTGCTCAGCTTCTCCCAGCACTACTGCGACTTCGCCCGGGCCCTGCCACTGGCCCGATCGCTGCGGGAACAGATCGACTGGGAGCGGGTACGGAAGGAGACGCAGCACTCGCCGTACGCGGAGGCGTTCCTGGTGCTGCTGGACCGGCTGGACGTGCTGCCCGGTGGCACGCCCGGCGGAAGGGAGACACTGTGAACGGACTGTCCGGCGACGTTCCCCCCGACGAGTACGTCGAGGCGGAGATCCAGAGCATGCTGGCCGAGGACCCGACCGTGGCCGAGCAGGGCATCACGGTGGTGCGGCGGGAGAACGGACTGGTGCTCTACGGCGAGGTGGAGAGCCCGCACCGGCGGGAGGAGATCCTGCGGCGGGTGGCCGAGCGCTTTCCGGACACCCCCGTGACGAGCGACATCGGGGTGATCCGCACCGAGGCGCCCACCCAGATCGAGGAGCTGCCGTGAGGGAGGTTCGATGGTGATCCGGATCGCCGCCGTGGGCGACGTGCATCTGGACGAGGACGTGGTGGGCCGGTTCCGCCCGGCGCTGGAGGAGCTGCCCGGCTGCGCCGACGTGCTGCTGCTCGCCGGTGACCTGACCCGGCACGGCACCGAGGCCGAGGCGCGGTGCGTGGCCCGGGAGTTCGGGGATCTCGGCGTACCGGTGATCACCGTGCTCGGCAACCACGACCACCAGTGCGACGAGGTGCCGCAGGTGGTGAAGGTGCTGGAGGACGCCGGGATCATTGTGCTGGAGGGCACCGGCACGGTCGTGGACACCCCCGGCGGACGGCTCGGGGTGGCCGGTGTGAAGGGGTTCGGCGGCGGGTTCGCCGGGCGGTGCGCCAGCGACTTCGGCGAGCCGGAGATGAAGGCGTTCGTGCGGACCACCCGGGAGAGCGCCGACTCGCTCGCCGGCGCGCTGCTCTCGCTGGAGTGCGACGCGCTCGTCGCGCTCACCCACTACTCCCCCGTGCCGGACACGCTCGCCGGCGAGCCGCTGGAGATCTACCCGTTCCTCGGCTGCTATCAGCTCGGCCAGGCGATCGACTCCGCGCCCACCACCCTGGCGCTGCACGGCCACGCCCACCACGGCACCGAGCGCGGCACGACACCGGGTGGGGTCCGGGTCCGCAACGTGGCCCACCCGGTGATCAAACAGGCGTACAGCGTCTTCCACCTGGGCGGTGACCAGCTCGACTGACCGTGAGGAGGTTTCCGGTACGGGATGTCCGGGTATCCAGCTGACATGGAGCTGATTCTCTGGATTCTCGCAGTCGTACTGGTGGTCGCCGGAATTCTCGCCCTGTTCCGCCGGCAGATCCTCTGGGGCATCGTCCTCATCGTCGTCGGCCTGCTGGTCGGCCCGGGTGGCGTCAGCATCTTCAGTTAACCGCGGTTCTCATACCCGCCGGGGTCGCCGGGCCCGGGCGTTCCGTCCTGCCGGACCGGAACGCCCGGGCCGGGTGACCCCGGCCTTTCTCGCGTCCGGAAAGGGCCGCCACCGGGCGTTTGCCGGGGCGGTCGAGCGGAAACATCTCGACCATGGAGATGTCGCAGACCTTCGCCCGGCGCACCACCGGGGCCCGCCAGTGGTTGGCGCTGCTCGGCTTCGGCGCCGCAAGCTTCGCCGCCGCCGCGATCGGCGGGCTGGGTGTACAGGGCACCTCCGCCGAATACCAGAGCCTGGAGCAGCCCGCCTGGGCGCCGCCGTCGTGGCTGTTCGGCCCGGTCTGGACCGTGCTCTACGTGCTCATCGCGATCGCCGGCTGGCTGGTCTGGCGCCGGGCCGGGTTCGGCCCGGCGGTCTGGGCCTGGGTCGTGCAGCTCGTGCTGAACGCGATCTGGACCCCGCTGTTCTTCGGCGCCGGGGCGTACGGGCTGGCGTTCGCCGAGATCGTGCTGATGTGGCTGGCGATCGGTGTGACGGTGGCCCTGTTCCGGCGCATCTCCCGGCCGGCCACGTTGCTGATGCTGCCGTACTGGGCCTGGGTGACGTTCGCGTCCGCGCTGAACTTCGCCGTGTGGCGGCTGAACTCCTGACCGGCACGGGCGCGGGGGCCGCTCGCTCCCGCGCCCGCCGGGTTCAGCAGCGGGGTACGCCCGGGATGTAGCCGTCGTAGCCGGTGTAGACGTACGCGTCGGAGACGAACCGGCCGGAGCCGATCCGGTCCCAGATCGCGCTGGTGCCGTACGTGCCGGTGACGCTGGTGCCGCTGGTCTGGCACTGGATGGTCACCTTCGCCCCGTCGGCCACCGTGCCGACCGAGCTGTACCCGGTACCGGGGCCGGAGCGGACCGTCAGCGGGGAGCCGGCCGTGTTGACGGTGCCCTCGCCGGTGTTCGCCCCGCCGCAGCCGTTGTCACTCTTGTAGGTTTTCGTGCCCCAGTAGAGCGCCTGCGCGCCGTTGAACTTGATCTTGACGGCGCTGCCGCTCGACCGCTGCTCGTAGTGCAGGTGCGGGCCGGTGGAACCGCCGGTCGTGCCGACGTAGCCGATCACCCGGCCGTAGCCGACGGCCTGACCGACCGAGACGTTGAAGGCGTTCAGGTGGGCGTAGTAGGTCGTCCAGCCGCCACCGTGGTTGATCCGGACGTACTTGCCGTAGCTGGTGTTGCCGAGGTTGGTCACCACGTCGACGGTGCCGGGCGCGCTGGCGACCACCGGGTCGCCCAGGTCGTCGGTGCGGTTGAAGTCGATCGCGTTGGCCGGACTGTGGTTGGTCCGGGTCTGACCGGACCAGGACTGGTCGCACGGGAACGGGACCTTGAACGTCGGGGCGGCCATCGCCGGCGCGGCCGGCACGAGGGTCGCCGCCAGGACCGCGGCGCTCGCCCCGAGGGCGAGCCATCGCTTACGCATCCACTGCCTCCAATGTCGAAAGTCTTCAATACGATGAGGACATCCTGACAGAAAGCTCCGATCCCGGGAAGTTTCGTGGGAGCGCACCCATCGCCCGTGGCCAGGGTTTCGGGATTGTTACCGGGCCGTGTCCGGTCAGGGGTGGACCCCGACCCGATGCAAGCGCTTACATGTGGAGACGACCATCGGACCGGCGCGGGTTCGATCCCCCCACGCGCCGGCAAGGAAGGAGATCGGCATGGCGTTTGCCAGATCGCGCCAGGCGCTCGCGGTCGCCGGCGTCCTGGGGCTGGCGCTCGGCGTCGCCGCCTGCGGCACCGGCGACGACAAGAACAGCAGCAACGCGGGCTCGGCCGAGTGCGGCGCATACGAGAAGTACGACGGTCACGACGGCAAGAAGGTGACCGTCTACTCCTCGATCCGTGAGATCGAGGACGAGCGCCTCCAGCAGTCCTGGAAGGAGTTCGAGGACTGCACCGGCATCGAGATCGACCACGAGGGCTCCGGTGAGTTCGAGGCCCAGCTGCCCGTGCGGGTAGACGGCGGCAACGCCCCCGACCTCGCCTTCATCCCGCAGCCGGGTCTACTGAAGCGGTTCGTCGACTCGGGCAAGCTCAAGCCGGTCGGTGCCGACACCAAGGCGATGGCCGAGCAGAACTACTCCGCCGACTGGCTGAAGTACAGCACCGTCAACGGCCAGCTCTACGGCGCTCCGCTCGGCTCGAACGTGAAGTCCTTCGTGTGGTACTCGCCGACGACCTTCAAGGAGAAGGGCTGGACGGTCCCCGCCACGTGGGACGACATGATCAAGCTCTCCGACCAGATCGCTGCGAGCGGCACCAAGCCGTGGTGCGCCGGCATCGAGTCCGGTGACGCCACCGGCTGGCCGGCCACCGACTGGATCGAGGACGTGCTGCTGCGTACCGGCGGCCCGGAGGTCTACGACAAGTGGACCACCCACGAGATCCCGTTCAACGACCCGCAGGTGGCCGACGCGCTCAACCGGGCCGGCACCATCCTGAAGAACGAGAAGTACGTCAACGGCGGCTTCGGCGGCGTGAAGAGCATCGCCACCACCTCGTTCCAGGAGGCCGGCACGCCCATCACCGCCGGCAAGTGCGCGCTGCACCGCCAGGCGTCGTTCTACGCCAACCAGTGGCCCGAGGGCACCAGGGTGGCCGAGGACGGCGACGTCTTCGCGTTCTACTTCCCGGCCATCGACCCGTCGAAGGGCAAGCCGGTTCTGGGTGGCGGCGAGTTCGTCGCGGCCTTCGCCGACCGTCCCGAGGTCCAGGTGGTGCAGACCTACCTGGCCTCCGGCGAGTTCGCCAACAGCCGCGCCAAGATCGGTGACTGGGTCTCCGCGAACAAGAAGCTGGACCTGAACAACGTCCCGAACCCGGTGGACAAGCTCTCCGTGGGCATCCTCCAGGACGAGAAGACGGTCTTCCGCTTCGACGGCTCGGACCTGATGCCGGCCGCGGTCGGCGCCGGCACCTTCTGGAAGGGCATGGTGGCCTGGATCAACGGCAAGGACACCACCACCGTCCTGAACGACATCGAGGGCAGCTGGAAGTGATCTAGCAGGTGGCCCGGTCCGCGTCGGCGGACCGGGCCACCTCTGCTAGCCGAACCCTTGAGGGAGGGTCGATGGAGTTCGACTTCGCGGCGGAGCAGCCGAAGTTCCTCATGCTGATGTACGGGCTGATCGCCTTCGTCGCGGTGGTGGGCGGGCTGCTCCTGCTCCTCGACGTGGTGCCGTCGTACTTCGCCCGGCGCCGGGAGGCACAGCTCGTCGCGGCCTCGGCGAGCGGCGCGCCGCTGCCCCGCCGCCGCAAGCAGGGCGAGGGTGCGTTCGCGTTCTTCTTCCTGTTGCCGACGCTGCTGCTGCTCGCCGTCGGGCTGGTGGTACCCGCCGTCCGCACCACGCTGCTCTCCTTCATGGACTCCAGCAGCAGCGACTGGGTGGGCCTGGCCAACTACCGCTGGATGTTCGCCGAGGACTCGATCGTCCGGGTCCTGATCAACACGCTGATCTGGGTGCTGCTGGTGCCGCTGGTGGCCACCGCGTTCGGCCTGATCTACGCGGTCCTGGTGGACAAGGCCCGACTGGAGGTCGTGGCCAAGTCCCTGATCTTCCTGCCGATGGCGATCTCGTTCGTCGGCGCCGCCATCATCTGGCGGTTCGTCTACGCCTACCGGGGCGTCGGCGACCAGATCGGCCTGCTCAACCAGATCGTGGTGAGCCTGGGCGGCGAACCGAAGCAGTGGCTGCTGAACCCGCCGCTCAACACGTTCCTGCTCATCGTGATCATGGTGTGGATCCAGGCCGGCTTCGCGATGGTGGTGCTCTCCGCCGCGATCAAGGCCATCCCGGCCGACATCGTCGAGGCGGCCCGCCTGGACGGCACCACCGCGTGGCAGATGTTCTGGCGGATCACCGTCCCGAGCATCCGGCCGGCGCTGATCGTCGTGGTGGTGACGATCTCCATCGCCACGCTCAAGGTCTTCGACATCGTCCGTACCGCCACCAACGGCAACTACGACACGAACGTCATCGCGACCGAGATGTACAACCAGGCGTTCCGTTACCAGGAGAACGGGCAGGGCTCGGCCCTGGCGGTGTTCCTGTTCGTCCTGGTGATCCCGATCGTGATCTACCAGATCCGCAACCTGCGCAAGCAGCGGGAGGGCTGAGATGACCACCGCCACGCCCACCGTCGGAGTCGGCGCCCAGGCCACCGAACCGACCACCCGGGGCGCCCGGGTGCGCAAGCGCCTGAACAGCCGTACCGCCACGCTCGTGTCGATCGTGATCGCGGTCCTCTGGACGATCCCGACCTTCGGCCTGTTCATCTCCTCGCTCCGGCCGGAGAACGAGATCAAGACCACCGGGTGGTGGACGTTCTTCACCAACCCGCAGATCACGCTGGAGAACTACCAGGAGGTGCTGTTCAGCTCCGGCTCGTCCGGGCAGCTGGCCAGCTACTTCATCAACTCGCTGGCGATCACCATCCCCTCGGTGCTCTTCCCGCTGGCCTTCGCGTCGCTCGCCGCGTACGCGCTGGCGTGGATGAACTTCAAGGGACGGGACTGGGTCTACATCGGGATCTTCGCGCTCCAGATCGTGCCGCTGCAGATGGCCCTGGTGCCGCTGCTGCGCTTCTTCTCCACCGGCGTCAGCATCGCCGGGGTGCAGATCCTCCCCGCGTGGGACCTGGTCGACGAGCAGAAGTTCGCCCAGGTGTGGTTCGCGCACACCTGTTTCGCGCTTCCGTTCGCCGTGTTCCTGCTGCACAACTTCATCTCGCAGCTTCCCGGCGACCTGATGGAGGCGGCCCGGGTCGACGGGGCCACCCACCCGAAGATCTTCCGCACCATCGTGCTGCCGCTGATCATGCCCGCGCTGGCGGCGTTCGGCATCTTCCAGTTCCTCTGGGTCTGGAACGACCTGCTGGTCGCGCTGATCTTCGCCGGTGGCGGCGACGAGACCGCCCCGCTCACCGTCCGGCTCGCGGAGCTGGCCGGCACCCGGGGCAACGAGTGGCAGCGGCTGACGGCCGGCGCGTTCGTGTCGATCGTCGTACCGCTTATCGTGTTCCTGTCCCTCCAGCGCTTCTTCGTGCGAGGTCTGCTCGCCGGCAGCGTCAAGGGTTGATCCGATGCCCCGCCGCCGGCACGGCCGGCGGCGGGGTGCGGGTCACAGCGGGGAGCTCACGATGACCAGGATTGACGACGTCGCCCGTCTGGCCGGGGTCTCCACGGCCACCGTCTCCCGGGCGCTGCGGGGCCTGCCGACGGTCTCGGCCGCGACCCGCCGCCGGGTGCTCGCCGCCGCCGAACAGCTCCAGTACGCGGTGTCGCCCAGCGCGAGCCGGCTGGCCGGCGGCCGGACCGGCACCGTGGCGGTGGTGGTGCCCCGGATCACCAGGTGGTTCTTCGGCACCGTGGTCGAGGCGGTCGAGGAACTGCTCCAGGACAGCGGCTACGACCTGCTGCTCTACAACCTCGGCGGCCGGGAGCGGACCCGTCGGCGGGTCCTTCGCACGGCGAGCCTGCACAAGCGCGTGGACGCGATCATCCTGGTCGCGACTCCGCTGCGCGCGGCCGACGTGCAGGCGCTGACGAAGCTGGACCTGCCGGGCGTCACGATCAGCTCCGGCAGCGAGGTGCCCGGCTGGCCCTGCGTCCGCATCGACGACGTGGCCGCCGCCCGCACCGCCACCCGCCACCTGCTCGACCTCGGCCACACCCGGATCGCGCACATCTCCGGCGACCCCGACGACGAACTGGCCTTCACCACCCACCTGGACCGGCGGCGCGGCTACCAGGAGGCGCTACGGGCCGCCGGGCTGCGGCCCGACCCGAGCCTCGACGTCGAGTCGCAGTTCACCATCGACGGCGGCACCCGGGCCACCGCCGAGCTGCTGGCCCGGGGCGAGCCGCCGACGGCCATCTTCGCCGCCTGCGACGAGATGGCGATGGGAGCGATCACCGCGCTGCGCGACGCCGGGCTGCGGGTGCCCGACGACGTGAGCGTGATGGGCGTCGACGACCACGACCTGGCCGGCGTGCTCGGGCTCTCGACGATCGCCCAGCCGGCCGCCGAGCAGGGGCTGCTCGCCGCCCGCATCCTGCTCGACCCGCTCGGCGTACGGGCCACCGAGCCGTACCCCGGCCTGGTGCCCGCGCCGCGCGGCGCCGACACCGGCGACGGGACACCGCCCCCGGTGATCCTGCCCACTCGCCTGGTGGTGCGCGAATCGACCGCGCCACCCCGGGCACACTGAACGAACTCGCTCGTCCCGCACCACCCAGACAGGAGCAAGGCGCTGAACACCGACGCGACGCAGCAGGCCCCGGGCACCGGCTGGTGGACCGAGGCGGTCATCTACCAGGTCTACCCGCGCTCGTTCGCCGACTCCGACGGCGACGGGATCGGCGACCTGCCGGGCATCACGTCCCGGCTCGACCACCTCGCCGAGCTGGGAGTCGACGCGGTCTGGCTGTCCCCGTTCTACCCGTCCCCGCAGGCCGACGCCGGGTACGACGTGTCCGACTACCGCGACGTCGACCCGCTGTTCGGCACGCTCGCCGACGCCGACAAGCTGATCGCCGAGGCGAAGGCCCGCGGGCTGCGGGTGATCGTCGACCTGGTGCCCAACCACACGTCGTCCGCGCACCGCTGGTTCGAAGCAGCAGTCGCCGCCCCGCCGGGCAGCCCGGAGCGGCAGCGCTACGTCATCCGCGACGGCAGGGGCCCGGACGGCGCCGAGCCGCCGAACGACTGGGTGAGCGTGTTCGGCGGCCCCGCCTGGACGCGACTGCCCGACGGGCAGTGGTACCTGCACCTGTTCGACTCCGGCCAGCCCGACCTCAACTGGGACAACCCCCAGGTACGCGAGGAGTTCCTCGACGTGCTGCGCTTCTGGCTGGACCGGGGCGTGGACGGCTTCCGGGTGGACGTGGCACACGGCCTGATCAAGCAGGCCGACCTCGCCGACTGGCAGGAGCCGCAGGAGATCCTCTCCGGCAGCGAGGTGGACAAGCCGCGCCCGCCGATGTGGGACCAGGACGGCGTGCACGAGATCTACCGGGAGTGGCGGCGGGTGCTCGACTCGTACCCCGGAGAGCGGATCCTCGTCGCCGAGGCGTGGGTGGAGCCGGCCGAGCGGCTGGCCCGGTACGTGCGCCCGGACGAGATGCACCAGGCGTTCAACTTCGAGTACCTGCTGGCCGCGTGGAGCGCACCGGCCCAGTACGCGGTGATCACCCGCTCGCTGGAGGCCACCGACGCGGTCGGCGCACCGACCACCTGGGTGCTGTCCAACCACGACGTGGTCCGGCACGCCTCCCGGCTCGGACTCGGCACCGCCGGCGGCCGGGCCAACGGCGTCGGCGTGGACGACCCGCAGCCGGACGCCGCGCTGGGTCTGCGCCGGGCCCGGGCGGCCAGCCTGCTGATGCTCGCGCTGCCCGGCTCCGCCTACCTCTACCAGGGTGAGGAACTGGGGCTGCCGGAGCACACCACGCTGCCCGACGAGGCCCGGCAGGACCCGACCTGGAAGCGCAGCGGGCACACCGAGCGCGGCCGGGACGGCTGCCGGGTGCCGATCCCGTGGGAGGCCGACGCCCCGTCGTACGGGTTCGGGCCGACCGACGCGAGCTGGCTGCCCCAGCCACCGGTGTGGGCCGAGTACGCGCTGGACCGGCAGCGCGGCGTGCCCGGCTCGACGTACGAGCTGTACCGGACCGCGCTGCGGCTGCGCCGCGAGCACGCGCTGGCCCGCGGCCCGCTGCGGTTCCTGACCACCGGCGACGAGGTGCTCACGTTCACCAACGGCGACCTCACCGTGCTGACCAACTTCGGCACCGACCCGGTGTCGCTGCCGGCCGGCGCCGAAGTGCTGGTGTCGAGCGCGCCGCTGGACAACGCCGCGGTCCCGACCGATGTCACAGCCTGGTTCCGGGTGTAAGGAAGGGCCCCCTATTAACGCCTCCGGTAGAGGAAGGGCCCCTTTTTAACAGCGAGTGTTAAGAAGGGGCCCTTCCTTCCAGGCGGTCGGCGCGGGCGTGCAGCAGGTCGTGCACCTGCGCGATGTCCCGCGGCGACGTGCGGGCGGCCAGCCAGTACATGACGCCGGTCGGAATGAAGAAGAGCTGGAACGCGGCCAGCCCCACCGCGTAGTTCAGCGGCGGCGGGAAGGCCGCCCGCAGCCCGGCGAACGCCACACCGACCAGCCCGTTGCCCGCCGCCCGGCCGACGCCGTTGACCAGGTTGCCCAGGCCGTAGACGGTGCCCCGGTGCTCGGGCGGGTTCACGTCGGCGATCAGGGCGAACCAGTTCGGCGAGTTCGCCGACGTCAGCGCCAGAGCCACCACGGCGGTGAGCAGGCTCAGCCCCACCGACGGTTCGGTCAGCACGCTGGACAGCACGGCCGTCACCACCGCGCCGGAGCCGGCGCCGTCGGGCACGTCGATGCGGATCGGCACGAAGAACAGGACCAGGTAGAACGGCAGCGCCGCGAGGATGCCGACGGCCGCGACCAGGGCCCGGCCGCTGGGCGTACGCCGCTGCAGCGCATCACCCACCAGACCGCCCACGATGGACAGTACGCCGCCGAGCTGGAACAGGGTGGCGAAGACGCTGCCCACCACAACGGCCGTGGCGGGTGAGTAGCCCTGCGCCTGCGCCCGCTCGCTGAACAGCACCGGCAGCCAGACCAGCGAGCCGAACGCCGCCTGGGCGGTGAGCCCCTGCAGGATCAGCCAGCGGTTGGTCCGGCGGGCCAGGATCCGGGGCAGGTCGGCGCGGCTGATCCGGTAGTCGTACTCGTTCCCGGCGTCGATGGCCCCGGCCAGCTCCGGTTCGCTCTGCCCGCGGCGGATATCGTAGGTGAACAGGTACGCCACTGTGGCGACCAAGCCCACGCCGGTCAACAGCAGGAACGGCCGCCGCCAGTCGGTCGCGCCGAGCACGCCGCCGAGCAGCGTCCCGGCCAGTGTGCCGACCCCCTGGGACAGCCCCCAGAAGCTCATCACCAGGCCCCGGCGGCGCGGTGAGATCAGGTCGGTGACCACGGAGAACCCGACCGAGCCCACGGCACCGAGCCCGACCGCCCCGACGAACTGCGCGACCAGGAACGTCGCGTACCCCCCGGCGAGCGCGCTGCCCCCGGTGCCGGCCGCCCAGAGCAGCGTGCCGACCATGAGCAGCGGCTTGCGGTTGGTGCGGTCCCCCACGTACGCCCAGCCCACCGCCGCCATCGCGCTGACCAGGAAGCTGACGGCGGTGACCAGGCCGAGCATCCGCTGCGGGACGTCGAGCGCGGCGGAGATCGGCCCGTACAGCGGGGGTACCAGGCCGATCGCCACGTTGTCCAGCGAGGCGAGCACCACGAAGACCACGACGCTGTAGAGCCGGTGTGCCGCGTTCCCGCGCCGGGGGGTCCTCGTGCCCTTCATGCAGGGCAGCCAATCAGGTGCGGGCCGGTTCCGGGACACCGCCCCCGGCCGACGCGCCCGTTAATACTGCTACGGCGGATCGTGACTTTCGGATGTTTTGAGTCGTTTGCGGTAGTGGCTGGCTTTCGCTTGGGCTTGCCGGTGGCGGCGCCAGTTTGACCAGTGCAGTACGTGGTCCGCTGCGGTGCGTCCTGTGAGGACGAGTTTGGTGAACAGGCGGCGGATCTCGTTGCTGCTCAAAGGGATGAACGTGTCTGGGGCGGGATCCGCGCCCCCTTTTCGGGGTCCTTGTCGGCTTCGGTGGCGCGGGTGGCGACCAGGAACGCGGCGGCGGTCATGGCCAGGGTGATGTGGGCGTACCAGGCGTCGTAGCGGCGGACCTGGTACTGGTCGAGGCCGACTTCGTTCTTCGCGGTCTGGAACGACTCCTCGACCGCCCACCGGGACCCGGCGACGCGGACCAGTTCCCGCAGCCGGGTGCCGCGCGGGCCGAAACACACGTAGTAGGCGATGTCGGTGGGATCGCTGATGCTGCGCCGGGCCAGGACCCAGCCGCGACGCTCGTTTGGGAAGGTCTCCCGGGTCGGTAGCCGCGCCCAGTCGTAGCGGCGTGGACCGTGCGCGCCGTCACCACAGGACAGCCTCGTCCACGATCGGGCCGGCAGCTTGGCGATCAGGGCGTCGACCCGGGTGGTGGTGAACAGCCCGGAGGCGACCTGGTCGTCGCAGCGGGTCGCCATCACATACGAGATGTCCTGTTCCTGCAGCCAGCCACGTAGGCCCGGGTTCTGTCCGTAGGCCTCGTCGGCGGTGAACCACGCGAACGGCACCCCTGCGGCGATCGCTCTCTCCAGCATCGCCCGCGCCTGCTGCGGCTTGGTCGCGAACGCCACCTCGTCGGGAATCGCCGCGTCCCGGCACCGCTGCCGGTCCTCGGTCCACGACTTCGGCAGGTACAACTCCCGGTCGATCAACGCCCGACCCTTGCCGGAGGCATAGCACAGGAACGTGCCGATCTGACAGTTCTCCGTCCGCCCCGCCGTCCCCGAATACTGCCGCTGCACCCCCGCAGACCGGGTTCCCTTCTTGAGGAACCCGGTCTCGTCGGCAACCAGCACCGCAGCAGGGTCGCCGAGGTGTTCCACCAAGTAGTCGCGCACATCATCACGGACCGCGTCGGCATCCCAGCAAGGGCTACACAGCACCGCCTGCATCCCGTCCGGTGACCGGTCACCGGCCTGCTCCGCGAGAGTCCACCCGTTACGCCGCTCCAACGGCGACAGCAGCCCCCGCACATAAGCGAACGCCCGTTTCCGCGGCTCCACCCGCGAGAACCGGCCCGCGATCCGGGCAAACAAGTCACCCAGCCCGTTTTCCCACGACTCAACCAGCCCAACGCTAACCACAATAGACTAACGACCCGTAACCACCCGAAGTTGCGAACCACCGTTGCAGTATTAATAAGGGGCCCCTCCTCTACCGCAGGCGTTAAGAGGGGGCCCTTCCTTACCCCCGGGCGTGGGCGTAGCGCTCGCGGATGGCGGGGACCACGTCGCCCGTGTACTCCTCGGTGTCGCCGATCGACCAGGCGGGCGGGGTGTCACCGCCGAGCGCCACCCAGGCGGCCTGCCGGGCCGCGCCGTCGGCGACGTACTCGCCGGGCGGCGGCACGACCACCGGGCGGCCGAAGACCTGCGGCGCGATCCGGCGCACGGCCTCGGACCGGGCGCCACCGCCGACCAGGATGATCCGGTCGGCGCGGGCGCCCTGCGCGACGAGCGCGTCGAGGCCGTCGGCCAGCCCGCAGAGCATGCCCTCGACGGCGGCCCGGGCCAGGTGCGCCGGGGTCGACGTCCCCAGCGTCAGGCCGGTCAGCTCGCCGGTGGCGTGCGGCCGGTCCGGCGTCCGCTCCCCCTCCAGGTACGGCACCAGCACCAGCCCGTCCGCGCCGGGCGGTGCGGACAGGGCCAGCTCGCCGAGCCGGTCGAGGTCGACGCCGAGCAGTGTCGCGGCGGCGTCCAGCACCCGGGCCGCGTTGAGCGTGCACACGAGCGGCAGGAACCGGCCGGTGGCGTCGGCGAATCCGGCCACCGCGCCACCGGCGTCGGCAGCCGGGGTGTCCGCGACCGCGAAGACGGTGCCGGAGGTGCCGATCGAGACGACCACGTCGCCCGGACCGGCCCCGGCGCCGAGCGCGGCGGCGGCGTTGTCCCCGGTGCCCGGCCCGAGCAGGATCCGCCCGGCGGCGTCCGGCCCTCCGGACGGGCCCGCGCCGGACGCCGCGCCGCCGAGCACGGCCGGGTCGAGGTGCCCGGCCGCCTCGGCCGGACCGAGCACGACCGGCACCTTCGGGCATCTGCCGAAGGCCCGCTCCAGCAGGTCCAGCCGGTACTCGCCGGTGCGCGGCGACCAGTAGCCGGTGCCGCTGGCGTCGCCCCGGTCGGTGCGCAGCGCGTCCAGGCCGGGAGCGCCTGCCAGCCGCCAGGTGAGCCAGTCGTGCGGCAGGCAGACGGCCGCGACCCGGTCGGCGTTGTCCGGCTCGTGCCGGGCCAGCCAGCGCAGCTTCGTCGCGGTGAAGCTGGCCACCGGCACCGCGCCGGTGGCCTCGGCCCAGAACCGGCGGCCGGTCTCCCCGCCGCCGGCCTCCGCGACCAGGTCCCGGGCCGCGTCGGCGGAACGGGTGTCGTTCCACAGCAGCGCCGGGCGGACCACCTCACCGGAGGTGTCCAGGCAGACCATGCCGTGCTGCTGGCCGCCGACCGAGACGGCGGCCACGTCGGCCAGGCCACCGGCCTCGGCGACCGCCGCCCGCAGGGCCTCCCACCAGGCGTACGGGTCGACCTCGGTGCCGGGCGGGTGCGGCGCGCGGCCCTGCCGGACCAGCGCGCCGGTCTCCGCGTTTCGGACGACCACCTTGCAGGACTGGGTCGACGAGTCGATACCCGCGACGAGCGGCACGGCGGCCCGCCTCAGCGCGCGCCGAGCACGTGCTCGACGGCGAGCTGGTTGAGCCGGACGAAGCCGAAGCCCTTCGCCCCGGCGGCATCCGGGTCGAACTCCTCGAACGCGGTCCGGTCGGTCAGCAGCTCACGGTAGCCCTCACCGGGGTCGAGCGTCGGGGTGGCCAGCTCGGCCACCCGGGCGGCGGCGAGCGCCTCGGCCACCTCCGGGTCGGCGCGGAACGCCGCGGCCCGCTCCTTGAGCAGCAGGTACGTCCGCATGTTCGCTTCGGCCGAGGCCCACACGCCGGTCATGTCCTCGGTGCGGGACGGCTTGTAGTCGAAGTGGCGCGGGCCGTCGTAGGCCGGGCCGCCGTTCGGGCCGCCGTGCTCCAGCAGGTCGACCAGGGCGAACGCGTTGAGCAGGTCGCCGTGGCCGAAGACCAGGTCCTGGTCGTACTTGATGCCGCGCTGGCCGTTGAGGTCGATGTGGAACAGCTTGCCCTGCCAGAGCGCCTGGGCGATGCCGTGGGCGAAGTTCAGGCCGGCCATCTGCTCGTGCCCGACCTCCGGGTTGAGCCCGACCATCTCCGGGCGGGCCAGCGTGGAGATGAAGCCGAGCGCGTGGCCGACGGTGGGCAGCAGGATGTCGCCGCGCGGCTCGTTCGGCTTGGGCTCCAGGGCGAAGCGCAGGTCGTAGCCGTTGTCGACGACATACTCGCAGAGCAGGTCGACGGCTTCGCGGTAGCGGTCGAGCGCGGCCTGGACGTCCTTCGCCACGTCGTACTCGGCGCCCTCCCGGCCGCCCCACATGACGAACGTCCTGGCGCCCAGTTCGGCGGCCAGGTCGATGTTGCGCAGCACCTTGCGCAGTGCGTACCGGCGCACGTCGCGAGCGTTGCTGGTGAAGCCGCCGTCCTTGAACACCGGGTGGGTGAACAGGTTGGTGGTGACCATCGGCACGACCAGGCCGGTCTCGTCGAGGGCCTTGCGGAAGCGGTTCAGCCGGGCGTCGCGGGTGGCCGTGTCCGCGCCGAACGGGACGAGGTCGTCGTCGTGGAAGGTGATGCCGTACGCGCCCAGTTCGGCGAGCCGGTGCACGGCCTCGACGGCGTCCAGCTCGGGCCGGGTGGCGTCACCGAACGGGTCACGGGCCGGCCAGCCCACCGTCCACAGGCCGAAGGAGAACTTGTCCGCGGGGGTGGGGCGGGGCGCCATGGCAGACCTCCAGGTGGTGTCGTCCGCGATTTGTTCAGCGGTTGAATTAAATGGCGGTGATGTGGCAGTGTCAAGTGGTGACAAGCACCAGCACCGCCGGGGCGGTCCGGCAGGGCAGCCTGCGCGAGTTGAACCTCGCGGTGGTGCTCCGGCGGATCGCCGCCGCCGACCGGCCGCCCTCGCGCGCCGGGATCGCCGCCGGCACCGGCCTGACCCGGGCCACCGTCTCTGCCGTCGTGGACGACCTGATCGCCGGGCGGCTGGTCGCCGAGGCCGAGCCGGAACCGCGTACCGGTGCGGGCCGCCCGGCCCGAGGGCTGGTGCTCGCCTCCGACGGCCCGGCCGGGCTGGGCCTGGAGGTGAACGTCGACTACCTGACGGCCTGCGTCGTCGACCTGACCGGCACGGTCCGGCACCATCTGGTCCGCCGCGCCGACCTGCGCCCGGTCTCCCCCGCCGACGCGCTCGCCCGGCTCGCCGCGCTGGCCGCCGAGGCGCGCGCGGCTGCCGTACGCGACGGGCTGACACTGGCCGGCGCGGCGCTCGCCGTGCCCGGTCTGGTGGACGACGGTGGTGTGGTCCGGCTCGCGCCGAACCTGGGCTGGCGGGACGTGGACGTGCCGGCGCTGCTCGCCGGGCACCAGCTGGCCGAGCCGGTCGACGGGGTACCGCCGCTGGTGGTCGACAACGAGGCGAACCTGGCCGCGCTGGGCGAGCTGTACGCCGGCCCGGCCGGCCCGCGCAGCTTCCTGCACGTCACCGGCGAGATCGGCATCGGCGCCGGGATCGTGCTCGACGGCGCGCTCTACCGGGGCGCGCGCGGCTGGAGCGGAGAGATCGGTCACTTCCCGGTGCAGCCGCAGGGACGGCCGTGCCGCTGCGGCGGCCAGGGCTGTCTGGAGCGGTACGCGGGCCAGGAGGCGATCCTGGCCGCCGCCGGGCTGCCCGGCGCGGAACTGCCGGCGGACACCGCCGCCACCCGGCTCGCCGACCTGGCCGAGGCCGGTGACCCGGCCACGCTGACCGCCCTGACCGACGCCGGCACCGCTCTCGGAGTGGCGGTGGCGGGCGTGGTGAACCTGCTGGATCTGGACACCGTGGTACTCGGGGGCGGATACGCCCGGCTCGCGCCCTGGCTGCGGCCGACGGTGGAGGCGGAGGTCGCCCGGCGGGTGCTCACGGCCGCCTGGGCCCCGGTCACGGTGCGTCCGGCCGTGCTCGGGGCGCAGTCCGCGGCGGTCGGCGGCGCCGGCTCGGTGGTCCGCCGGATCGTCGACCGGCCGGTGGGATGGCTGACCCGGACCACCTGACCCGGGATGATCCTCGACGGGCATTCCGTGCCTGCGCTCGGTACGCTTGCCGCCAGCCGACATGTCCGCCGAGCGAGGGGTGCACCGACAGCATGCGCAGGGGTCGACCGACCGAAGCGCCCGGCCACCGGAGGTGACCGCCGCGCGCCGGGGCGGTGTCGCGGGGCCGGTCAGCGGCGGTGGACACGCCTCGCGGAGACGGACCCGGCGGGTTGCCGGGGCCGCGTTGCCGGCTGACGACCACCTGGCCCGGGAGCTGCTGGACGGGCTCGCCGAGGCGGTCGTGACGGTCGACCAGGCAGGCGTGGTGACGCTCGTCAACGCGATGGCCGCCGACCTGCTCCCCGAGGTGGCGCCCGGCGTCGACCTGGCCGCCTGCCGGGTGCCGGCCCTGGCCGACGCCGCCGGGTCGGACTCCTTCGAGACCGAACACCACGGCCGGCGGCTGCGCGGCCTGCGACGTCCCCTGGCCGACGACCGTAGCGCCTGGTACGTCCGGGACGTCACCGAGGAACACGCTCGCACCGACGCGTTGCTGGCCGAACGGTCGCGTACCGCGTTCCTCGCCGAGGCGGGCAGCCGGCTCGGGCTGTCCCTGCACCGCGAGCAGACGCTGCGCACCGCCGTGACGCTGCCGGTGCCCTACCTCGCCGACGCGGCAGTCGTGGTGCACCGCCCGCCTCCGCCCGCCGAGGACCAGCCGCACTGGATCCGGTACGCCACCGGTGACCCCGGCCCGGTCACCGGCCTGGCCGGCTGGCCCGTTGTCGAGTCCGTCCCCGGCCTGGTCGAGGCGCTGGATGGCGACCTCACCGAGCCGACTCCGTGGCTGGACGCCGAGCTGGCGGATCTGGCCGAGGTGCTGCCCGCCGGGTTCGGCCGCCCGGGCACCGTGCTGATCAGCCCGATGCCCAGCGCGGGCGGTCCGGCCGGCGCACTGGTGCTGGCCCGCCGCCGGAAGCGGCCCGGTTTCGACAAGCGGGAGATCGGCCTGGCCCGGGAGTTCGCCGGCCGGGCCGGTGCCGCGCTCGCCGCGGCCGAGCTGTACGGCGAGCAGGCGCACCTGGCCCGGGTGCTCCAGAACAGCCTGCTCCCGCCGGCGCTGCCCCGCCTGTCCGGGATGACCCTCGCCGGCGGTTATCGCGCCGCCGGGGACAGCCTGCGCATCGGCGGCGACTTCTACGACCTGTTCCCCACCGGCGACGGCGGCCTGTTCGCGCTCGGCGACGTCTGCGGCAAGGGCGTCGGCGCAGCAGTGCTGACCGGCCGGGTCCGTCAGTCGTTGCAGACCCTGCGCCTGGTCGAGCAGCGTCCCCGGGAGCTGCTGGAGCTGCTCAACCGGGCGTTGCTGGACGCTCCCGACGCGGCCCGCCGGGCCCAGTTCACCACGCTCCTGCTCGGCGCGCTGCGCCGCGAGCCGGACGGCGGGCTGCTGATCCGGGTGGCCGGTGGCGGGCATCCGTCGCCGCTCGTCGTCCGCGCCGGCGGCGGCGTCGAGACGGTCCGGGTGGGCGGCATGCCGGTGGGCGCGCTCACCGACGCCCGGTTCGCCGACGCCGAGGTCCGGCTGGCGCCGGGTGACCTGCTGCTGGCGTACACCGACGGGGTGACCGAGGCCCGGGGCGGCCCGACCGAGCCGGCCATGTTCGGCGACGCCCGGTTGCGTCAGGCGCTCGCCACCGGCGCCGGGCTACCACCCGCCGCGCTCGTCGACCGGGTGCTTCAGCTCGTCGACGAGTGGCTGGACGGGCAGTCCCACGACGACATCGCCATGCTCGCCGTGGCGGCCGGGTGACGCCGCCGCCTGGCCGCCCCACCTCCGCGGCCGAGCGCCGGATCGGGCTGGACACGCTCGCCGCGTACCTCGGTCACCTGGACGCCGCCGACCGGGCCGGCGCGGTCGCGCTGGCCAGCGGCCTGCTGGCCGACGGGTTCTCGGTCACGGACGTCCTGGTGGACCTGGTCGCGGTGGCGCAGCGGGAGGTCGGCCGGCGCTGGTTCACCGGCTCGTGGAGCATCGCCCAGGAGCACGCCGCCACCCACGTCAGCGAGCTGGTGGTGGACGCGCTGGGCGCGACGATCGGCCCGCCGCGACGCGGGCACGTGGTGATGGCCTGCGTCGAGGGCGAGTGGCACGCGCTGGCCGCCCGCATCGTCACCGAGGTGGTCCGGGCGGCGGGCTGGCGGGTGACGTTCCTCGGCGCCAGCGTGCCGGCCCGGCATCTGGTCTCCTACCTGCACCAGACCGGCCCGGACGCGGTGCTGCTCAGCTGCGTGCAGCCGAACCGGCTGGTCCGGGCGGCACGGATGGTGGAGGCCAGCCGCGCCGCCGGGGTGCCGGTGCTGGCCGGTGGACCCGGCTTCGGCCCGGACGGCCGGTGGGCCGCCACGATCGGCGCGGCGGGCTGGGGCGCCAGTGCCCGGGACGCGGTGGCGCTGCTGGAACGGCCGTTGTCGGCCGCGCACACCGGCGCACCGCCGCCCCCGCCCGACGACGCGTACGTGGCGGTGCTGCACCGGCGGCGTGAGCTGGTCCGGCTCGCGCTGGCCGCGGTCGACCCGCCGCAGGAGAACGCGGAGGACGTCGCCGCCGGCATCGCGCACCTGGTGGACGCGCTGATCGCGGCCGTGCGGGTGGACGACGACCGGCTGCTGCGGGACTTCGTCGGGTGGCAGGAGGAGGCGCTGACGTCCCGGGGCGGCCGGGCGCTGCTGGGCGAGGTGCTCGGCACGCTGGAACGGGCGCTCACCGAACATCCCCGGGTGGTGGCCCGGTTGCGGGCCGCCCGCGACGGCGCGCCGGACGGTCCCGGCCGCGCCGGCTGAGTCAGGCGGTACGGGCCGCCGAGGGCTCGCCGGACGGCCGGGTGGAGTCGCCGACGCGTTCCCCGGAGGGTTGCAGCATCGGCCAGCCGTCCGCCACTGTGGCCTCCCCGCGCCGGCCCACCTCGTCGAACTCGCGCATGCCGCGTACCAGCGCGGCCCGGCCCTCCGGGCTCATCCCGGCCAGGATCCGCTCCAGCCGGTGCCGCCGGTCGGCGCGCAGCTCGGCGAGGAGCCGGACGGCGGTGGGCGTGAGGTGCAGCGAGATCTCCCGCCGGTCGTAGCGGCCCGGCTCGCGTTCCAGCATCCCGGCCGCGACCAGCCGGTCGCACAGCCGGCTGGCGGAGGAGAGCAACATGTCGGTGAGCGTGGCGAGCCGGCGGAGGTTGATGCCGTCATACTGCTCGACGACCATGATCGCGCGCAGCTGGGCACTCGACAGCCGGCTGGTGGTGCGCTCCCGGGCCGCCTCCCAGACGGCGAGCAGGGTGCCTGCCGCCTCGTCCAGGGCGGCGGACATACTCGTTCCGGGTTCCAGAGGGCTGCGCTCTTCGGTCATGGTGGGCCCGAGACTACTCCCCGGATCTGCCCGGCGACCTGTGCAAAGGAGCAAAGATGAGCGGAGCGGAGGGCCGCGCGCGCCGGATTCTGACCGAGGCGCCGACGGATCTCATCGTGGACCGCCTCGCCGCCGAGCTGGCCCGCACGTACGGCGTCACCCGCACCGCGCTCCACCAGGTCGACTACCGGCTCGCCGAGCTGCTGCCGCTGGGTGACGGCCCGTCGGTCACCGGTCCGGGCCACCCGGCCTGGCGGGCATTCGACCATCAGGAGCCGATGATCGCCGACGGGGTCGGCTGGTTCCCGGTGGGTATGCGCGGCGAACGCCGGGGCGTGCTGGAGGTCTCGCCGGTGCCCGCCGACCCGCACGCCCGCCGGGAGCTGGACACGATCGCCACAGTGCTCGGGCACGAGCTGAGCGCGGTCATGGCGACCACCGACATCTACCGCACGGCCCGGCGCAGCCGGCGGCTCACGCTGGCCGCGGAGATGCAGTGGGAGCTGCTGCCCGGGCGCAGCCGGATCCGGCCCTCGTTCAGCCTGGCCGGGCAGCTCGAACCGGCGTACGCGGTGCGCGGGGACAGCTTCGACTGGTCCGACGACGGTCACCGGCTCTGGCTGGCGGTGCTGAACGGCTTCGGCGAGGGGGTGGCCGCGGCGCTGCTCGCCTCGCTGGCCACGTACGCGCTGCGCAACGCGCGCCGGGCCGGGCTCGGTCTGGCCGATCAGGCCGCGCTGGCCGACCAGGCGATCTATGCGCAGTACCGGGGCGAACAGCACATGTCGGCGCTCCTGATCGAGCTGGATCTGGCCACCGGCGAGCTGACCGTGGTCGACGCCGGTTCCCCCCGGCTGGTGCGGCTGCGTGCCGGTACGGTGACCGAGCAGGAGCTGGACGAGCAGTTCCCGCTCGGCATGTTCGAGGGCACCGACTACCGCCCGCAGCGGTTCCGGCTGCAGCGCGAGGACCGGCTCTTCGTGGTCAGCGACGGGGTGATCGACGCCACCACCGAGCAGGTGCGCTACGGCGAGGCGGCGCTGGACCGGTTCCTGCGCCGGACCGGGCCGATGGAGCCGCTGGACGCGGTCCGGTCGCTGATCGGCGACCTACGGGCCTTCGTCGCGGGTGACCTGGTGGACGACGCGGTGGTGGTCTGCCTCGACTGGCTGGGGCCGCAGCCCTGACCCGGTCTCCTCAGTACGCGCCGCGGCTATTGACCACCGCGCCGAACGTCTTCCAGAGGATGGTCAGGTCGGCGGCGAGCGACCAGTTCTCCACGTAGTAGAGGTCCAGCCGGATGCCGTCCTCCCAGCTCAGATCCGACCGGCCGCTGACCTGCCAGAGGCCGGTCATGCCGGGCTTGACCAGCAGCCGGCGTGCCACGTCGCCGTCGTAGCGGGCCACCTCGGATGGCAGCGGCGGGCGCGGGCCGACCAGGCTCATCTGGCCGAACAGCACGTTGGCGAGCTGGGGCAGTTCGTCCAGCGACCACTTGCGCAGCAGCCGGCCGACCCGGGTGACGCGCGGGTCGTCGCGCATCTTGAACATCAGGCCGTCGGTCTCGTTGCGCGCGGCCAGCTCGGCGAGCAGGGCGTCGGCGTTGACCACCATGGTGCGGAACTTGAAGACGCCGAACTCCTCGCCGCCCTGACCGACGCGGGTCTGCCGGAACAGCACCGGACCGCGACTGTCGATCTTGATGGCCAGCGCGATCACGGTCAGCAGCGGCGCCAGCACGAGCAGGGCGATCAGCGAGATCGACCGGTCGACGAAGCCCTTGACCAGCTTGCGGGCGCCGCGGAACTCGGGCGCCTCGACGTGGATCAGCGGCAGGCCGGCGACCGGACGGGTGTGGATGCGCGGCCCGGCCACGTCGGTCAGCGCCGGCGCCACCACCAGGTCGACGCCGGTCCCCTCCAGCTGCCAGCCGAGGCGGCGCAGCCGGGTCGCGGTCAGCTCGCCGGAGGCGGTGACCGCCACCGTGTCGGCTCCGATCGCAGTGGCCGCCTCCGGGATGCCCCGGAAGCTGCCCACCACCGGCACGTCGCCCAGCCGCTGCGGCACCGGGGCGAGCAGCGCGTCCGGGATGCACGCGCCGACCACCTGGTAGCCGGCGTACGGTTCCCGGCGCAGCGTGTGCACCAGCTCCAGCACGTGCGCGGTGTCGCCCACCACGAGCACCTTGCGGGACCAGCCGGCGCCCCGGTCGCGGGCCCGGTGCAGCCGCTTGCGGGCCGCGAACCGCGCCACCTCCAGGCCGATCGTGCCGACCGCGAAGGAGATGGCCAGGAAGCCCCGGGAGACGCCGACATCGGCGATGTACCCGGCGATGGCGATGCCGCCGGCGAGCCGCAGGCTGGCGGCGCTGACCCGGCGGTACTCGTCGGCGCCGTAGCCGAGCACCTGGTCGTCGTAGCACCGCATCGCCTTGAGCGAGACGAGCCAGACCAGCAGGAGCGCCGGGGCGACCACCACGTACGGGATCTCGGACCCGGTCGGTTCCTCGTCGCCGAACCGGGCCAGGTAACCGACCAGGATGGCCACGGCGAGCACGGCGGTGTCCAGCACCACCAGGACCCGGATGTAGGCCCGCTCCGCGGCTCGCGTCGTCTTGCCGGGGCGTTCACCACCGGGTCGCGACGACGTGGCAGGGGTCAACAGTGTCGCCGAGGTCACCGGCCCTCCCCACTTCGCTCAGGACCGCCCCGTCCCCGCCCGGCTCCGGTGTGGAGCCTGCGGTCGAGGCAACCCGGTCATCATGCCTGACAATTATGGTTACCGATTGATTCGGACACATTACCGTCAGTTCACCTCCCGTGTCTTGACCCGGGAAGCCTTCCGCCGTACCGGATTTCCGGTACGGCGGAAGACTAGCGCTGAGCTTCGGGTCAGCGGGGGGCGGGCGGCCGCAGCGCGATCGCCCGGAGGAAGATCTCACCGATCTTGCTGGGATCGGTGGTGACGAAGGCGCCGCCGCCGGTGACCTTGGTGATGGACTCCAACTCGGCCCGGTTCACCTCGGTCCCGATGCCGATGATGATGACCTGGACCGGCTGCTCGTCGTCCTTCAGCTTGTTCAGCCGGTCCAGCAGCGCCTTCTGCGAGATGCCGTCGTCGTCCTCGTTCTTGCCGTCGGTGAACAGCACGATCGAGTTGACCTTGCCCGGCTCCCAATCCTGCTGCACCTTCTGGTACGCCGCGAGCACCGTGTCGTACAGGCCGGTGTTGCCGTTGGAGGGCTTGATCGAGGCCAGGCCGCGCTGGAGCGAACCACGGTTGCTGGACAGAGGCTTTATCCCGACCAGCTCGCTCCAGTCCTGCGAGCCCTGGAGGTTGGTGGAGAACGTCCAGAGGCCGATCGACCACGAGTCGTCGAACAGCCCGAGGCCCTGGCTCGCGGCGGCGACGGTGACCTGCTCCCGGCTGGCGCCGTTGGCGGTCGCGACCGGCTTCTTCATCGAGCCGGAGACGTCGATGACGCAGAGCATCCGGCCCGACTGGGTGGCCACCGACCAGGTCGTGGTGGCGGTCGAGATGGCGCCGGGGTCGAGGTCGGCGGCGCCGCCCTGACCCGACGGCGGCACCTGGCTCGCGCCGCCGTTGGCCGGGCTCGGCGCGCCGGTCGGGGCCTGGAAACCCTGACCCCAGTTGCCGTCCGGCGCGCGCAGCGCCTGCGAGGCGAGCCGGTCCTTGAAGCCCGGCGTACGCAGCACCTCGAAGAGGACACGAGCGGCGGAGGCCTTGGTCGGCTCGATGCCGGGCAGCACCGCGAACGGGTAGTCCAGCGGGATCGGCGCCGGTTCCAGGTAGAGCGCGGCGAGCCGGATCGGCGGCTTGGTGCTGTTGTAGGCGATCACGTCCTCCTCGGACAGCGCCGCCGCCCCCAGCCCGTTGGCGATCGCCGTCGGGTCGGACGAGCGCGGAAACCGCGCGAGCAGGTCCTGCCGCAGGGAGGAACGGTTGGTCGCCAGCGCACGCAGCGCACCGACCATCGCCTCCTGCGCCTTCGGCGAGCCGGCCTCGCCGGTGGAGCTGGCCGCCGCCGTCAGCGACAGCAGACCGGACAGACCGGCCGCGTCCTGGGTCGGCTCGACGATCCCGGCCCGCAGCGGCTTGCTGGCGGTGACCTGGGTCAGCAGGTCGGACCAGCGGAGTTCCTTGTCCGGCCACCCGATGCGCGAGGCCACCGGCTCGGGCAGCGCCACCACGACCGGGCTGCGCGCGATCGAGGCGCCGTTGGTCGGGGCGAACGCGCTGGCCCCGCCGCTCTTGAGCCGGACCAGCCAGGTCGAGGAGTCCGGCACCCAGACGTCGGGCGTGACGGCGGTGCCGCTGGCCTGCCCGACGCCGGCGAGCGTGGCGCCGTGCTTGCTCGCCACCGCGGCGGCCACCTCGACCGGCTCGGACGAGGAGACGTTCACCGCGATGCAGGTTCCGCCCACCGCCGCGCCGTCGGAGACCCACTGGTCCGCGGCGGCGCGCACCGCGGGGGCGATCTCCGGGGCGGTCGCCACCGACAGCTCGATCCGGCCCGAACAGTTCGGGCCGGCCAGCTGTCGGTAGCCGAACCAGGAGCCGGCCACGACGGCGACCAGAGCGGTCGCGACAGCGGCGGCACCTGCTCCACGGAGGTGGGAACGCATGCGATGGCGGCCAGACACGGTGACCATCTTGCGTACCTCGTGGGGTTACCACCACAACCGTTCGGACGAAAGTTACGCAGCAGAAACAGTTGATCGCCTAACCCGTACGCTAAGTTGCCAGTCAGTCATCTTTGGTGATGGCAATCCACTTAGGACTATCGATCGGTGACCGTCCGGTCACGGCCTGACGCACGTCGGACTCGGCACCGGCACCGGCTCCCCCACCGGCTCCGGCACCCCGCCGTCCGGCTCCACCCGGAAGATCCTGATCATGTCGGCCCGCTCGTCGGCCACGTACAGGTGCGCACCGGCGAACGCGAAGTGCCGGGGCCACTCGCCGCCGGTGTCGACCTCGGCCACCAGCTCCGGCGTGGGGCCGTCGAGGGCGAAGACCGCGATCGTGCCCACCCCGCGGTTGCCCACGTAGAGGAAACGGCCGCCGGGCCCGACGGCCACCTCGGAAGGCTGGACGTGCCCGGCCCGGCCGCTGGCGTCGACACGCGTCGACTGCCGCGGGCCGTCCGGCGTCAGCTCGTACGCGGTCACCGTGGCGTCCAGCTCGCCGACGAGCCAGCAGCGCCGCCCGTCCGGGTGCCGGGCCAGGTGCCGGGGCCCGGTCCCGGGTGCCGTCCGCAGCCGCGGCTCCCGCTCGGTGAGCCGCCCGGTGGACGCGTCGACCTCGTACCGGTGGACCGAGTCGGTGCCCAGGTCGACAGCGAGCAGCCCGCCACCGGCCGGATCGGGCGAGACCATGTGGCAGTGCGCGTGCTCCTGCCGCCGCGGGTCGGCCCCGTGCCCGGAGTGCCGGACCAGGTCGGCGCGCTCCCCGGGCACGCCGTCGGCGTCCAGGCCGAACACCGCCACGCTGCCGCCGCCGTAGTTCGCCACGAACAGGTGCCGCCCGTCCGGGGCGACCGCCAGGTGGCACGGCTCCGCGCCACCTGTCTCGCGGACGCCCAGCGGCGCGAGGCCGCCGTCCGGGGCCACCCGGAACGCACTCACCAGCCCGTCGGGCAGCTCGTTGCACCCGTACAGCACCGGCAGCGCCGGATGCCGCACCAGAAACGACGGCGACGGGGTGACCGCCACGACGCCCAGCGGGGTCAGTTCCCCGGTCGCCCGGTCCCGCCGGGCCGCCACGACGCCCTCGGCCCGTCCGCCCGTCTCCGCCGTGTAGCCGCCGATGTGGACGATCTCGTCCTGCCCGGTCACCGCTCCCACCTCTCGTCGATCCTGACTGCGATCCAACCAGAGGCTTCCCGGTGGCGCGCCCGGTCAGCCCCACGAGACCCGACGGATCGGGCGCGCGGGTGTTCAGCCCACCGGCACCGGCTCGCCGCGCTGGCGCGCCACGTGCTCCACGAGCGAGATCAGCACCAGCTTGCCGGACTGCCGGTCGCGGGCGTCGCAGAGCACGAGCGGGACGTCCGGGTCCAGGTCCAGAGCGTCGCGGACCGCCTCCAGCCCGAACCGGCGGGAACCCTCGAAGCAGTTGACACCCACCACGAACGGGATGCCCCGCTGCTCGAAGTAGTCGATCGAGGGGAAACAGTCGGCCAGCCGCCGGGTGTCGGCGAGCACCACCGCACCGAGCGCGCCGAACGCCAGTTCGTCCCAGAGGAACCAGAACCGGTCCTGGCCCGGGGTGCCGAACAGGTAGACCTGGAGGTCGTCGTTGATGGTGATCCGGCCGAAGTCCATCGCCACCGTCGTCGTCGTCTTCTGCTCGACGCCGGAGACGTCGTCGGTGCCGAGCCCGGCCCCGGTCAGGACCTCCTCGGTCTGCAACGGCCGGACCTCACTCAACGCGCTGACCAGCGTCGTCTTTCCGGCGCCGAAGCCACCGGCGATGAGGATCTTCAAGGCCAGCGGCACCTGCGGCGCCCCCGGCTCCCGGTCATAGCGCACGGAGTCCACTGACCACCGCCTTGAGGATGTTGTCGTCGGGCAGGTACGCGGTGGCCGGTGGCCGGTGCACCGCGACGAGCCCATGGGCGAGAAGGTCGCCGAGCAGCACCCGGACCACGCCCACGGCGAGGTCCAGGTCGGCGGCGAGGTCGGCCACGGCCTTCGGCCGCCGGGCCAGCTCGATCAGGCGGCGGTGCTCCGGCTGGAGACCGGGCGTCCCGGCCGGTTCCACGCCGGGGGTGGCGAGCACGAACGCCAGCAGGTCGAAGCCGTCGACGGGTGAGCGCACCCGGCCGCCGGTGAGCGTGTAGGGGCGCACCACCGGTCCGGCGTCGGCGTCCAGCCACTCGTGCTGGGGCCCCGGCGACTCAGCGCGCATCGGTCCGCTCCCCCGCCACCCGGCTCGGCACGGCCAGGTTCTCCCCGACCCGGATGACGAGCATCGCCATCTCGTACGCCACCAGGCCGATGTCGGCGTCGGCGTCACTCGCCACAGCCAGGCAGGCGCCCTGGCCGGCGGCGGTCACGAACAGGTAGGCCGACTCCATCTCCACCACCGTCTGGCGGACCGCGCCGCCGCTCAGGTGCCGGGTCGCGCCCTTGGCCAGCCCGGAGAAGCCGGACGCCAGCGCGCAGAGGTGTTCCGCGTCGGTGCGGTCCTGGTCGGTGGAGGCGCCGAGCAGGAGCCCGTCCGCCGAGAGCACCACCGCCTGGCGGGCGGCGGGGACACGCTCCACCAGGTCGTCGAGCAGCCAGTCGAGATCGGCGTTCTGCCGCGTCGTGTGCACCACTAGGCGTCCCTCTCAGTCGCGGTTCGTTTGGTCCGGCGCCGCCGGGGCGGGCTCCCCGGCCGGCCCCGCGGCGGTGGCCGGCGTACCGGTGTCACGCGGCCCGGTGGCAGGGGTGGCCGGATCGGTCCCGGCGGCGCGCGAACCGTCCCGGCGTCCGCGCGCGGTGCCGGCCTGCAACGCGGACATGGCCCGGCGGGCCTCCTCCGGGGTGCGGTGGGCCGGGGTGTCGGCGACCGCCGCGCGGGGACGCGCGGTCACGCCGCGGCGGCGGATCCGGCGGGGCAGGCCGTCGCCGTCGGCGGGTGGTTCCACAGTCGAGGCTCGCGCCGCCTGTAACGGGACCACCGTGTTCTCCGACCGGTCCCGGCCCGGCCGGGTCGGCCGCCCCGGCCGGGGCATGGTGGTCAGCCGGGTCACCTTGGCCAGGCGCCGCCGTTCCGGCTCGGCGGAGGCGTCCGCGCCCACCGGCGGCTCGTCGGTGATCAGTTCCGACGGTACGAGCACCGCGGCGACGATGCCGGCCGGGCGGGACGGCCGCAGCTCCACCCGTACGCCGTGCCGGGCGGCCAGACGCGCCACCACGAACAGGCCCAGCCGGGCGCTGCCGGCCGGGTCGAACTCCGGCGGCTCGGCCAGCTTGCGGTTGGCCTCGGCCAGGGCCGGCGCGGACATGCCCAGCCCCCGGTCGGTGATCTCGATGGTGTAGCCGCCCGGGACACTCCGGCCGGCGACGTCCACCCGGGTACCGGGCGGGGAGAACGCGGTCGCGTTCTCGATCAGCTCGGCGAGCAGGTGGATCACGTCGCCGACGGCCCGGCCCAGCACCCCGGCCGGCGCCACCTCGCCCACGTCGACCCGGTCGTACGCCTCGACCTCGGAGATCGCGCCGCGCATCACGTCGACGGCGGCGACCGGGCGGCGCCAGCCCCGGCCGGGCGCGGCCCCGGCGAGGATGACCAGATCCTCGGCGTGCCGCCGCAGCCGCGTCGCCAGGTGGTCGACCTGGAACAGCCCGGCCAGCTCGTCCGGGTCCTCGGTACGCCGTTCCAGCCGGTCCAGCAGCGCCAGCTGCCGGTGCACCAGCCCCTGGCTGCGGCGGGCGAGGTTGAGGATCACCTCGTTGAAGCCCCGGCGCAGCGTGACCTCGTCGACGGCCGCGCGCACAGCGGTCCGGCGCACCTCGTTGAAGGCGCGCGCCACCTGGCCGATCTCGTCGCCGCCGAGGTCCAGCTCGGGCGCCTCCCGGGCGACGTCGACCTCCTCGCCCCGGCGCAGCCGCGCGACGACGTCGGGCAGCCGGCGCTCGGCCACCTCGGTCGCGGCGGCGCGCACGCCGGTCAGCCGTTGCGCCAGCGACCGACCGACCCGCAACGCCACCAGCACGCACACCACGATCGCGATCAGGCCCAGCACACCGGCGGCGGCGAGCTGGACGAGGATCCGGGTGGCCATCGGCACCGACCGCTCGGCGAGGGCGTCCGCGCCGCGCAGCTCGAAGTCGCGCAGGCTCTGCCAGACCTCGGCGTGACCGGTGTCCCACGCCCGCATGTCGAACCGGGCGGGCAGCGCGGGCGAGCGGATCAGGCTGTCCTGGAGCGCGCGCAGCTGGAGGAACCCGGCACCCTCGGTCATCCGTTGGTACGCGGTCCGCTCCACGGGCGGCAGGTCGGCGACCGCGATCTCGGCCAGGAAGCGCTGGTTCTCGACGGTGCGCACCAGTTGCTCGTGCTCGCCGTCGGCGTACCGGCCGGCGGTGACGGCGCCGGCCAGCAGCGCGTCGGCCTGGCCGAGCAGTTCCCGGGAGCGGCCCAGCGCGGTGAGCGCCGTCGCCTCCCGGTTGAGCTGCGCGTCGGGCAGCGCGGCCATGGCGCCGAACGCCTGGAACGCGGAGGCGACGATCCCGCTGTAGAGCCCGACGGCGCCGGCCCGGTCGACCTTCCGGTCGTCGATGAAGGCCCGCCCGGCGGGCAGCGCGTCGAGCGCCGAGACCAGTTGGTCGAGCCGGTCGTCGAGCTGGGCGTCGGCGACGTCGCGCAGGTCGCCGCCGCCGACCTTGCGGCGCAGCTCGACGATCGCGTCGTCGGTGCGTACCCGTTGTTCGGTCAGCTCGGGGAGGGCGCGGTCCCCGGCGAGCTGGACCACCGACAGCCGGCGCTCCCGTTGCAGCTCCGTCACCACCGCCTCGCCCGGGCGGCCCAGGTCGTAGAGGAGGGTACGCGCGGAGAGCAGGTCGAGCGCGGGCCCGAAGGTGAGCGTGGTGGCGAAGATCCACAGCGCCAGCAGCCCGGTCACCGGGCCGATGACCAGCGCGGTCAGCTTGGCGCGGATCGGCCAGTCACGGGTGTTCAATCAGACCTCGCCCGGGAAGGTGTCGCTCGGTGGCGCCGGCAGCGGCCGTACGTTCGCCGGCCACGACGCCGGGCCCCGGCCCGGACGCCTTGGGCAGGATACGTAATCCGGGGCGGATGCACTACCGGCCGTCTCGGCTCTCACTACGGTCCGAGACGGGCAGGAGGGCCTCAGCCGGACATCGGCCGGGCACCGGACGGCGGCCGCCGCGGTGCGCCTTTTCCCGCCCGGGGCGGAAAGTGCCGCACAACGGGATTGGCGATCACCCGCGCGAGGGAATACCAGCGTGCGAAGGAGGAGCCATGTCGTCCACCCAGGTAGTCGTCATAGTCATCGTCGTCGCCGTCATCGCCGCGCTCGTCGCGGTCGCCGTGGTCGCCAGCCGCCGCCGGGCGCTTCGGGAGCGCTTCGGCCCCGAGTACGACCGGGTCGTCGCCGAGCAGGACAGCCGCAGTGCCGCCGAGCGGGAGCTGCGGGAACGCGAGCGCCGGCACGCCGAGCTGGAGCTGACCCCGCTGAGCCCGGAGTCCCGGGCCCGCTACGCCGCCGCCTGGGAGGAACTCCAGGTGCGCTTCGTCGACTCCCCCGCGGAGACCGTCGGCGAGGCCGACGAGCTGGTGAGCCGCCTGATCGCCGAGCGCGGATACCCCACCGGGGACTTCTCGGACCAGATCGCCCACCTCTCCGTCGAGCACGCCCGCACGCTCACCCACTACCGCGACGCCCACGAGATCCGGCAGCGCAACGAGCGCGGTGAGGCCGGCACCGAGGACCTCCGGCAGGCGCTCGTGCACTACCGGGCCCTCTTCGCCGACCTGCTCGGTGCGGACCCGGTCGCCCCGCAGCAGCCGGAACAGCGCCACCCCGAGCACGACCACGACGTCCCGAGCCGCTGAGGAGGCCGCCGCCATGCGCCACGAGGAACAGCAGGTCACGCAGGACCACCCCGAGGCCGTCCGGTCCGCACCGGTGCCGGTGCCGCAACCGGGTGAGCACACCGACCCCGGCCGGCGCGACGGCGACCGGGCCGACGACGACGGGCGTCGCCCGTTCCACGAGCCGGCGCCGCTGCCGACGGCCTTCGGGGCGGCCACGGTGGGCGACGCGGTCGCCGCCTCGGCCCTGGCGAGCGGTCGTCCGCAGGACGAGCGGGACGCGCGCGACGAGGACACCGCGGCACCGGGCGACGGCGCGCCGGGCCGCACCGACCCGCTGGACGACGAGCGGGCCGACCCGACGGCCGGGGACCGCCTGCACGACCGCGACCGCTGGGACGCCGAGCACACCGCGGCCACCGGCGACGGAGACGGCGTCGTCCGGGACGAAACGGCGGCCGACGGCGCGGTCGGGTACGGCAGCGCCGAGCCGGGCCTGGTCGATCCGGACGCCGAGCCCGTTCCCGCCGCCGACGACACCGAGCGGCGGCACGACCGGGTCGATCCGGACACCCCCACCGCGGCGGCGGGCGCGGCAGCCGCCGCGGTGGCCGGCACCACGCTGGGCGGGGCGGACCGGCCGACGCCCGGCGCGGTACCGGCCGACGCGGCGACGCTGTTCGCGCCGGACGCCGCCCAGGGTTTCCGGGACCGCTGGCGCGACGTGCAGCTGCGCTTCGTGGACGACCCGCGCGCCGCGGTCGGCGAGGCGGAGTCGCTGGTCGAGGAGGCGATCGAGGCGCTCGCCACGGCCCTGCGCGAGCAGCGCACCCGGCTCGGCGCCTGGCAGGAGTCCGGCTCCTCCGACACCGAGCAGCTCCGGGTCGCGGTGCGCGGCTACCGCGACTTCCTGGACCGCGTGCTGGGCCGCTGACGCCCCCGCGACGAAGCCCCGGCCGGTGACCCGACCGGGGCTTCCGCACGCCCGGAACCCGGAACCGAGCAGCGGGTATGGAACCTCGCGATCGGGGTACGAGCGGGCAGCGGTGCACACGAGGGGAGCACGGGCACGGGCGACGGCGGCCTGCGGTGAACATGACGCCCTGGACTATCTGATCCTGGCGCTCTACTTCGTCACGGTGCTCGGCGTCGGTTTGGCCGCGCGGCGCGCGCTGCTCAACGCGATCAGCTTCGCGGTCGCGCAGGTGCTCACCGCGGATGCTGCGGCGGCAGCGGCTGCGCCCGACCGAGGCGCCGAAGCCGCAGCGCGACGAGTCCTGACGCCCCTCTCCGCCCGCATGGCGCGGCCCGCACCGGGTACGCGACTCGGATCACGCCAAGGGACAGGAGGGCAGCAGCATGACCGATCGTGACCGCGGTGGCGAGCGGCCGCTGGAGGAGACCCCCGAGGTGGCTGCGGCGGTGGACGACGACAGCACGGTGCCCCAGTTGCGCAACGCCGGCACCGACCCGGACGACCCCGTCTTCACCGAGCCCGACGGCCCGGTGCCCGACACCGGGTCGCCGAACCTCATCGGTGACCCGTACGCGGCCGGGACCGGCGCGACCGGCACCGGCACCGGCGCCGCCCCGGACGACATCCGCACCGGCGCCGAGCAGCCCTGGGAACCGGAGGACCTGGTGCAGGCCCGGGGGCAGGACGTGACGCCGGAGAACCTGGAGCGGGCCCGCCGCGACCTGGCCGAGCTGGGCCGGGCGGCGATCGAGCGCACCGTTCCCTGACACCGGAACGGCCGAGGGCCCCTGGCCGACGTGGGCGTCGACCAGGGGCCCGGGGAACCCGCGCGGCGGTGCCTCACTCCCGCCGCCGCGGGTGGTCCGCACCGCGGCTCAGGAGAGCGCCGGGTAGGCGTTCTGCATGAGCTGCTGGAACTGGGCCGGGAACCAGGCACCGGAGATCGGCGCGTCCGGCAGGGCGCCGGACATGCTGTTGCCGTTGCGGGCGTTACCGGTGTACGTCGGGTCGCACATCCGGTCGAAGCCCTTGCCCTCGTTGTTCGGGATCTCCTTGCTGGAGCCGTCCGACTCACCCGGAGGCTTCACCCAGACGTAGGCGTCGATCCCCGGCTCCGGGTTGGCCCGCGGCCGCTCGCCGAGACCCGCGCCGGCCTGGTTGCACCAGTTGCCGGCGTGGATCCGGCGGTCGACCCGGCCGCCGTTGACGTACGCGTCCACGCTGGTCATCGGGCCCGGACCGGTCGGCCGGGCGGCGCCGCCCCACCCGTTGCGGGAGGTGTCGATCAGCAT